>DAOWML010000038.1 GCA_030643125.1 Bacteroidales bacterium | reverse complement strand
TGGAATGGCGATACGCTTTATATCAAATGATGAGTATAAATATTACCATTCTAAAGATTTTCGCAAACGGCTTAGTGACTGAAGTTTAATTCCAAGAAAATCTGCAATATATTTTAGTGGAACATCATGAATCATATCAGGATATTGTTTTAACAGTTTTTTATAGCGTGTTTCGGCAGTTTCGGTTATAAAAGAATAAATTCTTCGTTGCGATTCAACAAACATTTTTTCAGTTATTTTTCTGCCAAGTCTCTCCCATTTCGGAAAGTTACTATAGAGATATTCTAAATCACTTTTACTTATTGTTATTAACTCGCAATCTGTTATAGCACTTATTATTTCAAATGAAGGAGTTTGAGAAACAAAACTTGGCAATGCGGTTGCAAAACTGTGCAGAGGTGTTATATCACGTGTTATTTCTTCTCCTTCATGATAATAATAAACCTTAAGATGTCCTTTATTTGTAAAGGCTATTCGATCAGCAATTTCTCCCTCCTTAATAAATATATCATTCTTTTTAAGTTGAACAATTTCAATTTTATTTTGCATTGCAATTAGCTCTTCTTCTTTAAAATCAACAAACTGATTGATAAATTTTATAATATTTTCAAATATTTCAGGATTCATCGTAAAAATTTTCATTCAAGATCGGAAAAAATAATAATTATAGCAAAATATAAAACTGTATATTTCGGTCAAATTTTATATTCACCTTATGAAAAAGACAATATTACTATTAACTATCTTACTAATTGGATTATATTCTTGTAATTACAAAGAGAAAAAAGCAGAAAAAGAATACAATCTTGATATAATAAAATCAACATTAACAGAAGTGGGCCAGGCAGTTCCTGAATTTAGTTTTATTACATTAAATAATGATACAATCGATATTAATGATTTTAAAGGCAAAGTTGTTTTTATGAATTTCTTTGCAACATCATGCCCTGTTTGCATGAAAGAATTACCTTATATTGAAAATGAAATTTGGGCTAAATATAAAGATAATGAGAGTTTTGAGCTAATTATTTTCGGAAGAGAACATGTAGCAGATGAAATGATTGCCTTCAAAGAAAAAACAGGATATACATTCAATATAGTTCCTGATTCGGGAAGAAAAATATATTCGTTATTTGCCGAAAAATATATTCCAAGAAACTTTGTATTAAATCGTGAAGGAAATATTATTTATCAGGTAACCGGGTTCACTGATGAAGAGTTTGTTAAATTAAAAGAAGTACTGGAAACAGAGTTAAATAAATAAGATAAAGTAATATAAAACTACTGCTACCTTTTATAAATAATGTTCGAGACTTACTACAGATCACCCATTGGTAATTTGAGAATTATCTCAAACGAACGTGATATTATAAAAATTGAATTTACTGCTGATTTCTTTAAAATGAGAATAATTCCAGTTCAAATACAGAAATGTATAAACCAATTAGATGAGTATTTTAAGGGAGAACGAAAAGAATTTAGTTTTGGAATAAACCCTGCAGGAACTGAGTTTCAGGGAAAAGTTTGGAATTTATTAATAAAGATTCCTTACGGTAAAACTATTTCATATCTTGAGCTTTCGAAACAATTTGGTAATGAAAAAGCAATACGTGCTATAGCTTCGGCAAATGGAAAAAATCCTATACCTATTATAATACCATGCCACAGGGTAATTGGAAATGATGGAAGCTTAACAGGTTATGCCGGTGGACTATTGAAAAAACAGTGGTTACTGGAACATGAAGGAGCAATAAAGCAGAAAAGTTTATTTCACTAATAGTATAAAATCACTTCCGGGTTCATTATCGCCAAATTCGCCAAATTGGGGTTGTGGTTCTACTTTTTCTACGTATTGAATAATTTCATTTATAGTTAATATTCCGTCATTTCCGCCATAATTTCGCAATGCTTCCAAAAATTTCCGGGCAAACGGAGAGTGATGTCCCGGTCGACCATCGGGAACATATTCTTTACCGCCTGAAGTTAGATATAACCGGGTTTTATATTTCTTTTTGCGTTGAATAAATTCTTCACTTGTTACCTCGGCATACATATCTGCTGCCCGACTTCTTGTTGCAATTAAGGGATCGAATGTGCCACCGAAACAAACATCCATTACCAATAAAATATGATTACATGGAATATTATTTATCATTGTTCGTAAATTGGAATGTGATAAGTACGAAGTTTTTGCTACATCATCCGATTTTGAATCTCGGGATATTATGTATCCTTCTTTAAAAACTTCATCATAAATTCCATGCCCGGCAAAAAATATTAATAAGTTATCATTTTTGCTGTATTCTAATTTTGCATACTCACGAATCTTTTCTATTGCTTCTTTCAATGTCGGATTTACAATAAGTTCCGTTCCAACAAAATAGTTTGTTTGCAATTCTTCAGCAACTGTGCTTGCATCAATAACAGGATTAACAAGTTCCGAAAATGAGTCGTAAATGTTAGTTGCGAATATCAATGCACGATCAATACCCAATATATCTTCTCCAACAACTTTCTTCTCTGTTTTTATAATATCCGATTCTGCTCTACCCTTTTGAATATCAATATTTCGGTTACGTTTTACAAGATGAAAAGGATTTTCAACAGGCATAACAGTAAATATTTTTTTACTAACAGGATGAACCATTTCAAAATTGGAATACTCGAATGATTTACCATCTTTATTTTTCACTTTGTTTGCCTGCAAATATGCTTTTCCCCAATTGAGTTTAAATGATTTTGCATCTTCGGTTGGTATTTTGATTCCGGCATCAGTTTCCAAAAATCGTATTTTATATATTTGCAAGTCGGCATTATATCCTATTAATCTTGCAATTGGAATTTCAATTTTTCCTCCCGGCTTAGATTTTAAATCGTAATGCTTTTCGGTATAATATTGTAACTGAGCTAAAACTTCAGATTTTAAATTCTCCCTTCTTTTAGAATACTGAATTGTTGTTTCAAATTCATTCCGAGGTGCTGTAAGTTTTTTATCAAGCTTGTTTAAAATATTTTCAATTACTTCGGATGTTAGTATTATTTTTTGCGCCGAAGTTAATTCGCCATCCATGTAATCTGTAATTAATGATTTGCGCGAAGGTTCTACCCCTGTTAACTCCCATATAATTGATGATTTATCTGAGCTGAACGATGTGAGAAATAATCCATCATCACTAAATGTACCCCCAAACACATAATCACTATGACGATAAATATGTTCAAATTCAGTCATTTCTTTTTCAGCCATTTTTAAAATTACTACATCCTGATTTTTTCCAAACACCAGGTATTTACCTGTAGAATTGTATTTAAGCGATCTGTTAACTCTTATTTTTAAACTGTCTTTAAATAATATTTTCTGTTTATTTATATTATATCTTCTTACTTCATATTGTGATGAAACAACGAACTCATTTTTTGAGGGATGAAAACAAACATCATATAGCCAGTATTTTAAACTGGGAATGGTATCATGAAGCAGGTATTTATCATTATTGTTTTTATATAAAGATATCATTTTATCATAACCGCCAGTAAGTAAATATTCGTCATTGTAATTAAAACTAACACCCATAACAGCATCTTCATAAGTAAATTTTTGAAGTAATTCCATCTGCTCGTTTTCCCATTTCCATATACAAACTGTTTCGTCGGAAGAAGCACTTGCAAGATATTTTCCATTATGACTAAATTCCACTTTATTAATAATATGTGAATGACCGTTTAATACCTGAATTACTTTTCGATCTTTAAGTCGTATTATGGCAATATCATTATCACTTTTATATTTGGCATAAGCTAAATATTTTTCATTTGGCGAGAATGAGATATGGCCTCCAACTGATTTTGGATTTCCCTGGTGACTAAATATTTTCTTCCAGTCTTTATCATAAATTTCAAGGGTGTTATTACCAATTGTTAAAGCAAAGTAATTTCTGAAAGGTGAAAACTTACTATCCATAATATAATCAGAATAACCTTTAAGCTCTTTCTTTTCTTTATAGGTAAACTCTTGTGCATTTGCCTGAATGAAAATAGAAAACAATAATAATGTAATAAGCTTCTTCATAACACGTAAGATTAATAAACTCATCAAGTTAAATATTCAATTTGATTTTTCAAATTTTAATCCACCTAAAGTGAATAAGAATGTTAATTGTCAACTAAAACTATATGGTGTTTTGCAAACGATTGAAATTTTCTAACATATTTTCGAACTTCCTATAAACAGGATATTATAGTGTCTTTCGCAATACATAAAAAATTGGGAATGACCATCCAGACTAAACAATTGTTAGTTAATTTTTAGTATAAAAAAATTGACTATAACATTAATTTTATATATTTATATCCATAAAATTTAAATATTTTAGGCACAAAAAGGATATTTCAATAACAATTTAATCGGTAAAATCTTATTGAACAACAAATTACGAATAATAACAAAATTGTGCTTAAAAATTTAAATGTGTTCTAAAACATATAGTATATAACTAATCCAAGGCACATGGATATTAATGGTAAAATCTACAAAGACTTTCTAAGCAGGATTGAACGATTTAAAGTTCAGAACGGTCCTGAAAAAATTAAGAAACAACATGCTAAGGGTAAATTACATGCACGCGAGCGTATTGCATTGCTTTTTGATGAAGATTCTTTTGAAGAATTGGATGCTTTTGTCACCTCTGCAATGCCGGACACTGGCTTTGGCAAAATTGATGAAGCATTTGGGGATGGTGTCGTTATTGGACACGGGCGTATTAACGGTAGAATAGTGTATGTATATTCCCAGAACTTTACAGTTATGGGAGGATCACTTGGTGCAGTTCATGCGAAAAAAATAATTAAAGTTCAAGATTTAGCGTTAAGAGTTGGAGCTCCAATTATTGGTATAAATGATTCTGGTGGAGCTCGTATTCAAGAGGGAGTTGCTAGTTTATCTGGCTATACAAGTATTTTTCATCGTAATATTCAATCGTCAGGAATAATTCCACAAATATCTATGATATTAGGTCCAGCAGCTGGAGGTGCTGTGTACTCACCTGCTTTAACCGATTTTGTTTTTATGGTAAAAAAAACAAGTTTTATGTTTCTTACCGGACCCGATGTTGTTAAGGAAGTTTTAAATGAAGATGTAAGCTTCGACGAACTTGGAGGTGCTGAAGTTCATGCCAGAAAAAGTGGTGTAGCCAATTTTATATATGAGGACGAAGAAAATGCAATTCTTGGTGTAAAAAAACTCTTATCTTTTTTCCCTTCAAATAATATGGCCAACCCTCCATATATTGACACAAAAACTGAACAGGAAAAAAATATTGATAAACTAAGAGCAATTGTCCCTGATGATCCTAACAAACCTTATGATGTAAAAAAAGTAATTAAATTAATTATTGATCAAGGTTCATTTTTTGAAGTTTCTGAGCTATTTGCGCCGAATATTGTTGTAGGTTTTGGCAGATTACAAGGAAAAGCTATTGGAATTGTTGCTAACCAGCCTAAAGTTCTCGCTGGAGTAATTGATATTAATTCTTCAATCAAAGCTGCTCGTTTTATTCGGTTTTGTGACTCTTTTAATATTCCTCTCTTAACACTTGAAGATGTTCCCGGATTTTTACCTGGTCTTGATCAAGAATATAACGGTATAATAAAACATGGAGCAAAATTATTATTTGCGTATAGCGAAGCAACGGTTCCGAAAATAACTGTAATTCTTAGAAAAGCTTATGGAGGAGCTTTTTGTGTAATGAACAGTAAGAATATTGGTGGTGATTATAGCTTTGCCTGGCCAACTGCCGAAATTGCTGTGATGGGACCTGAGGGTGCTGTTTCAATACTTTATAAAAAAGAATTACAGGAAGCTGAAGATTCAAAGAAATTACAAAAAGAGTTAGCTGCGAAATATAGGAGTGAAATAGCAAATCCATATATTGCCGATGAAAAAGGTTATATTGACGAAGTAATTGATCCCGCCGAAACTCGTAAAAAATTAATAACTGCTTTTGAAACTTTGGAAAACAAGTATGTTGACCAACCTTCAAGAAAGCATGGAAATATACCTTTATGATAATTATGAAATGCGAATTAAAAATGAAAAATTAGATTTGAGAAGCAAGATATTAGATACCCGATAAGTTTTGATACTCAATACTAAAATCTAAATAATGAAAAAAATAAAGTCAATATTAATAGCTAACCGAGGAGAAATTGCAATCCGTATTTCGGAAACTGCAAAAAAGATGGGCATTAGGACTTACGGTTTAAAAACATCCAAAGAGCCAAGTGCATATTATTTGCAATTTATGGATGAGATTATTGATCTAACAGAAAACACTACTGATATTCCTGAATTCTTAGATATTGATAGAATTATTAATTCAATTAAAAAATATAATATTGATGCTGTTCATCCAGGTTATGGTTATTTAGCCGAAAATCCATATTTTGCTCAAAAGTGTATTGATGAAAAGATTATTTTTATAGGGCCCTCTCCTGACTCTATTTATAAATTAGGAAATAAAACCATAGCTAAACAATTGGCTTCAAACCATAATGTTCCATTGCTTGAAGGCAGTAACGGAAATATTCGAGATATTAAACACGCCAAACAATTAGCACAAAAAATTGGTTTGCCTGTGATAATAAAAGCAGCATCTGGTGGTGGTGGTCGAGGTATGCGTATTGTTGAGAACATTGAAGATATAGAAAAGATGCTTCGTTTAGCTCAAAACGAGTCCGAAAAAGCATTTGCCGATTCATCTGTATTTATGGAAAAATACGTTAGAAGTCCGCGCCATATCGAATTTCAAATTCTCGCCGATCACTATGGAAATATTATTCATTTGGGCGAGAGAGAATGCTCAATTCAACGAAAACATCAAAAATTAATAGAAGAATCACCTTCTATTGCTCTAAATGAAGAGTTACGAACCAAAATGGGCGAATCAGCTATTAATATTGCAAAAGCATCGAATTATAGAAATGCCGGAACAGTTGAGTTCCTTCTGGATGAGTCGGGTAATTATTATTTTATGGAGATGAATACTCGTATTCAGGTTGAGCATCCTGTTACAGAAATGGTAACAGGATTTGATTTAGTTGAATGGCAAATTAAAATTGCTCAGGAAGAAAAACTTACTGTAAAACAAAAAGATGTAAAATTAAATGGATGGGCAATTGAGTGCAGAATTAATGCAGAAGATGTTCAGTCAGATTTTACACCTTATCTTGGCACAATTGAAAAGATTAATATTTCGAAAGGAAAAAATTGCAGATTCGATACTGGTGTTACAGAAGGTTCTAATATAAATGCAAATTTTGATTCAATGCTAGCAAAATTAATTTGCTATGGTGAAACACGGGAAAAAGCAATTAATAATTCTTTGTCGGTTCTAAACAAACTTCAGATTCAAGGAATTAAAACAACGATACCTTTTTGTAAAGCAGTATTAAATCATCCTAAATTTAAAAAGGGAGATATTTCCACATCGTTTATTCAAAAGGAAATGAAGCAATTATATTATCAAGAGACAGATGAAGAAATGATTGCAGCATTCTGGGCGGCACTTAATCATAGTGTCCAACTCGATATAGAAGATAAAACATTTATTGATTACGAAAAGGGAAAGAACATAACTCCCTGGTTAATGAATAAAAGATTAAAATCATTATAAAAAAGTTTGACATTATGATATTCTCAAAATCAAAAAATAGCAAACAGAAATTTATCTCATGCACAGGGAATAATAAAAAATATGAATTTATTAATCCAAAAAAACTTTATATTAAACAAGGTAAAGAGAATATACCAATTGAAATTATCACCGACAAGCAAGGTTTTGTTTATATAATTTGGAAAAAGAAAAAATATCTTGTTAATATTATTGAAAAAAATCAAAATAAATATGAGGTTCTTGTGAATGGTGTAAGTTATCCTATTTCTGTTGAAACACCTTTTTCGTATAAAAGACGTAAGTACCTTGCTAATAACAAAGAAGAATCTAAGATTGAACGAATACAAGCACCAATGCCAGGTAAAATTGTTGAGTTTTTTGTTGAAGAAGATCAAATAATAAAAGAAGGAGAAGCTGTACTTATTCTTGAAGCAATGAAAATGCAAAATGAAATTATTTCAAACGTCAGCGGAAAAATCAATAAAATTAATTTTAAACCTGACGATATTGTGATGAAAGATGATATATTGATTGAAGTAGAAAAATAAATATAAGATATATAAGTAGTAATGGTAATTGATTAATTTCTTTTACCATTTTTTTATTTCTGCTTCAAATTTGTTTATATTCGCCTTACTTTATAAATTTAAATTGAATGGCAAACTTGAATCTGGATTTTTTCCAGGAAAATAATTATACTACAAAGGATAACTCCAGACTTTTTATTGACAAACTATTTCTGAACACACGGTTATATTTTATAATAAAATATATACAACTCATATTTAAAAACAGGAAATTAGCTTTACAAAATAAATATGACAGAAAGTCTTGGTCATTATCATCTTATGATGTTTTTAAGCTTATTGAAAGTTGCGGTGGCAAATTTAATATTGAAGGTTTTGATAATTTGAGAAATTGTAATGAGCCTGTTATAATTGTCAGCAATCATATGAGTGCAATGGAATCGATGATATTCCCATGTTTGATTGCTCCATTTATGGAAGTAACTTTTGTAGTAAAAGAAAGTTTAACTAAACATTTCCTTTTTGGGCCGGTAATGAGAGCCAGAAAACCTATTGCTGTTGGAAGATCGAATTCAAGAGAAGATTTTATTTCTGTAATGAAACAAGGGCAAGAATTTTTAAAGGAAGGTACTTCTGTTGTTATTTTCCCACAAGGAGGAAGAAGAGAAATATTTAAACCTGAAGAATTTAATTCCTTAGGAGTAAGATTAGCTAAATCATCTGGTGTAAAAGTAATACCGATGGCCATTAAAACGGACTTTTGGGGCAATGGAAAGTTAGTAAAAGACCTTGGTCCAATCAACAGGGATAAGCCCATTTATATAAATATAGGCGAGCCTGTAACAATTAAAGGATCGGGAAAAGAAGAGAATCAACAAATTGTTAATTTTATTGTATCAAATTTGAAAGTTTGGGATAATCATAAATAATATATTGCTTTATTTTTTTACCAAATACTGATAATCTAAATAATATAATATTTTTAAAGAGATACTATTTATTTGAGATGATTGAAAAGTATTGTTAAAATTTTCTAAAAAGTTATTGATAATTTCCGTTTCGTTGGTAGAGATTGAATTTTTCCAAACAAGTGATAATTCACTGCCGGGTGCAAAACGCCATAAGTATTGCATATCAATTGTAAAAGCATTGTAGTTATAATTATTATCTTCACCATAGGTATCGTAACCTATAGATGGACTTAAAGATCCATCCTCCAACAATTCATAGAAATCGGTATATTCTACCCTACTCCAATAATGCCGGGCTCTTAAACTTATGGACATTTTATTTGTAAAGATATAACTTGTTTTAAGCGTATTACTTATTGTAGATTGATCCCTTTTACCAAAATTAATAATTGTATTCCCAAATAAATCCTCATAATCTTCTACATATCCATAAGTATTAAAATCATTATCGAAATTTAAATCATACGTTAATAACCATTTGTCACTGAAACGAATTCTCGGACGTACTCCAAACCAGTAGCCATAACGATCATAATCGAATGCTTTCCATGCGCCTGTATTAAAACTTACAGCCAGGGTTTTTCGATAATCTGTTGAAATCCACCAGTTATAAACACCAGAACGTGCTTCGTTAAATTTCCAGCCATCTACTCTTGGCTCAAAGTAATCATAATTTACAACCGGATTAAAATGCATAAAAATTCCTGTATGCAAATAGTTTTTTGTAAAAGTCGTGGCTGACATCAATGTGAAATTAAACTCCGAAAATTTTCTTGGATTATATAGATTTATATATTCAAATTCTATTCTATTTCGCCAGGAAAGCACTTTCCAGAATGGTTCATTAATATTATAATTCAGTTCCACATTCCATGATGATTCATTATTTTGTCGGAGAAATCCTAAGTCATTTGGATCATAAGTATCCGATTCAGTATTGTGCATTACTTCGAAAAGAAAATTACCTTTCGTTTTCGAAAAATGTATAAAATAATTGTGTCCTAAATCGGTTGAATCGGTGTAAATTTGACTTACAGATCCTCTACCAAATAATTGATATGCATTTTCCTTGTTTTTTATTTTAAATTCGGTTCCGGTAACATTTGCCGTATAATTTTCTTCTGCATGCAAAACATTAGTATTAACAAAACTTATGTAAGAGTTATTTTTAAGTGATTGATCAATAACAAGCATATTGTAATTTGTAAATCCTTGTGTTTGATAATTACGTTTTTCTCCTGTAATTGTATCCAAAATTATTGCATAAGAAGAACCGGTCATAGCATTGAAAAAACCCAGTCCCAGTCCACTGTCAGTTCTTCCTGATATTTTTGTCGCATTTAATAATTTTGTTTCAATAGGATTTTTATCTATTATTTCATTAACATTTAATTGATCTGCAGCATCGTAATATTTTTTTGGTTTTGTTCCTATTCTTCGTGAATAAAAAATTTCTCCCTTATTAAATAACTCCGTACCTTCAGTAAAAAAAGGACGTTTTTCGTCATACATTATCTCATAAGGCGAGAGATTTAAAACTTCATCATCGGATTGTACCTGACCAAAATCAGGAATTAAAATCATGTCTAATGTAAAACTCTGGTTTATTCCCCATTTCAAATCCATACCGGCATTAAAATCGCTCCCCCATTTATTATTATCAGCATTATTTTGGATGTAGGCTGAAACATAAGGAGTAACTGATAAGCGCAAAGGAGGTTCAACATCTTTAATTCCACTTACTTCGCCCAATTGATTTACGAATCCCTCTATGTTTATATCAACAAAATTCCATGAACTCCATTCCCTGTATCTACGTATATTTCTAAAGAAATTAATACCCCAGGTTTGATTATCTTTTTTGGGGAATCTTAATGCAGAATAAGGTATTTTCATTTCAACAACCCAACCTGATTCAGTAATTTTAACTTCGCTTTCCCAAACAGCATCCCAATTTGGGTCTCCTTGATTTCCTGTATGTTTACCATCAGATTGTACGCCAGAAGCTGACACCATAAATTCTACAGCATTTACACCATCGTTAAAAGTATTAATTAATATTGTAAAGAGATCGGAATTCATACCTGTAAATTCATCTCTTACCCCAAGATCTTTAATAATGCTATCAGGATTTGAATCATATAATGTAGCACCAATGTAAATTGCATAATTATCATAAGCAATCTTAACTTCTGTTGGAAGAGAAGGTTCTTTTCCATTATATGGTTCGAATTGAAAGAAATTGTTTGCTACTGAAGCATTTTTCCATACAATATCATCCAGTATGCCATCAATTTTAGGTGATTCTGTTATTTTAGAAATTTCAAGATTACGCTTTTCAAGATTCTGAGTAAAAACTGAACCACTTATTACAAAAAAAAATACCAAGCTAAACAAATACCTCATTGCCACTTTTGTCACAATATTATAATTTAAGATTCTCATTAATAAAAAGACCTTTTTGTCTTAAAAAGGTTTAAT
>DAOWML010000169.1 GCA_030643125.1 Bacteroidales bacterium | reverse complement strand
CAGATAATTTGCTATATCAACAGTACTAACAGAATTTTCGAAACGAACTACATAAGTTCTACCTCCGGTAAAGTCAACACCTTGGTTTAATCCCCTGGTAATTAATGAACCAATACCAACAAAAATAACAATAGCAGAAATTGCATAAAAAATCTTACGTTTTTCTAAGAATTTAATAGCAGTATTTTTGAATGCTCCTTCAGTTAATTTTGTCGAATAAGTAATTGTCTTATTGCGTTTCAGATACCATTCAAAGATTAATCTTGTTAAGAAAATAGCAGTAAATAATGATGTTAAAATACCAATTAATAAAGTTGTTGCAAAACCTTTAATCGGACCGGTACCAAAAACATAAAGGATTATTGCAACTAACAATGTTGTTACGTTGGCATCAATAATTGCTGAATAAGCATGTTTATAACCATCTTTAACTGCCAGTTTAACACCTTTACCAGCTGCAAGTTCTTCCCTAATACGTTCATATATAAGTACGTTTGCATCAACCGACATACCAATAGTTAATATGATACCGGCAATACCTGGCAATGTAAGTACTGCACCTAATGATGCAAGAACTCCCATAATAAAGAACATATTTTCAACCAAAGCTAAATCTGCTACTAAACCAGCCTGGCGGCTATAGTAGAAAACCATATAAGCCAATACAATAAGGAATGCAATTAAGAATGAATTTAAACCGGAATCGATTGCTTCCTGCCCCAATGACGGGCCAACAATTTCTTCCTGTATAATTCTTGCAGGTGCAGGCAGTTTACCTGATTTTAATATGTTAGCTAAGTCTTTTGCTTCGTTTACTGTAAAATCACCGGAAATTGATGAACGCCCACCGGTAATTTCCTGGTTTACTCTTGGTGCTGAATAAACATAGTCGTCAAGAACAATAGCAATAAAGTTTCCAACATTATTTTTTGTTAATCGCGCCCAGGTTTTAGCACCATCGGCATTCATAGCCATTGAAACTTCAGCAGCACCTGACTGATCAAACTCTGATCTTGCATCTGTTACTACATCACCATCAAGAGGAGCTTTACCATCACGACCGGTAACTTTAATAGCATGTAACTCATAGTAACTTTTTGATTCATCGTATTTATATGGTTTTACGTGCCACTTAAATTCCATATCTCTGGGAAATACAGAACTTACCTGATCCATTTTCATATACTTATTAACTTTTGAAGTATCAGAATAATGTGCCATACCAACTACAGAGCCTTCCATAGGTTGCCCTGATTGCGGATTAATACTCGGACGTAATACTGAAAATAAAGGATATCTTTCAGCAATTTGATTTTGGGTTAAATCTTCTGAATCCTGAGTAATTGTATCGGACTCTAACTGATCAAGCAATGATAATTCTTCTGTTTTTTCTGTTGGCTCTTCAGTAACAGTTTCATCAACCTCAACTACAGCTTCTTCTGATTTTTCAAGTTCTTTTTGAGCTTTTTCTATTACATAAATAACCTCATTTGCCTGAAGAAGATAACTATAAACCTGAGTATTGTTATACGTTTCCCAAAATTCAAGATTAGCAGTTCCTTGTAATAAATCACGTACACGTTCCTGGTCTTTTACACCAGGCAATTCAACCATTATTCTGCCTGAACTTCCTTCTAATTTTTGAATATTTGGCTGAACAACGCCAAATCGGTCAATTCTGCTTCGAAGAATATTAAATGAATTATCAATTGCATCTTTCGATTCTTCGCGAATAACTTTTAATACATCAGCGTTTGATGAATTAAATTCAATCTTATCTTTTAATTCAATGGTATTGAATATTGCTGCTAATTTAGCATTTGGATCAACTTCGTTAAATGCTCTTCCAAACAATGTAACAAAATCTTCTCTACTTTCCTTACTATATTCTTTTGCTAAACTTATTGCTCTTTGGAAAGTAGTATCCTTACTATTATTTGCCATAGCCTTGATAATATCTTCAACAGATATTTCAAGAATAACGTTCATACCACCTTTAAGGTCAAGACCAAGATTAATTTCTCTTTCCTGACATTCTCTGAATGTATATTTTCTGAAACCTAGATTATAAACTTCTTCACTTGAAATAGAATCAAGATATTCATATTCTTTATCAGGATTACCTTGTGCATACTGCTTGGCATCTTTATAAATTCCATTTGCAATCCAGGTAAACGATAAGTAATAAATACATATTGCTGCCATTGCAATGGCCAAAAATCTAATAGCTCCTTTAATCTGCATTTGTCAACTATTTTTATTGATATTATTAAATTATTTTCCTATTAATCAAATTGTCGTGCAAAGATAAAATTATTTTTTAGAAACACCCTTTTTCAATGAATTAAGATGTAAAGTGAATAACTTTTAAATTATCATGTTGTTAAATCTTAGTGAAATTTTAGTGCCTTCGTGGCTTCGTGGCTAAAATAAATAATTACATTATAACCATATCTTTTAATAATTATAATACAACTCTAAAGGATTCGCTCCATAAAGATGTACGTTGCTATTTGGTTATTGATTATTGTAATTTATTTGGTGTTTGTTTATTCTATCAGTTCATCAAAATCAGTATCCAATGACTGTTCTTTAATAAAATCGTAAAGTGTAATTTTTCGAAGATTATAAAAATTAGACCAGTATTTTCTCAAAGCAGAAATATAATTTGTTTTGGCAACATCTTTTTCTGACAGTGATACATTTAAATCTAAAACATCAACTTTCCCAATCAAAAAACGTTGTTTGGTCATATCGTAACGCTTTTGAGCAATTGTATCACTTTTAGCAGCAATTAATAACTGGTCATCCTGCAAATTAAATTGCATAACATTCAAATATACACTCTGAACA
Source organism: Bacteroidales bacterium (assembly GCA_030643125.1). Lineage (GTDB taxonomy): Bacteria > Bacteroidota > Bacteroidia > Bacteroidales > UBA12077 > UBA12077. The sequence continues at coordinate 2,844 of DAOWML010000169.1, read as the reverse complement.
AAATCATTTCTTGATTGCTCAACTGTTGTTCGAATAACTTCCTGACTGGATTGTGCCATTTTATATCTTCCTCTACCCAATCCCCAATCCAATATTGGGATATTTAAACCTAAAGTAAGTCTTTGTTGATCTTGAGGATTTATATACACGTCGGAAAACTCCTCTGATTGTTGGGTATAACCTATACTCGCATATAAATCGGCCTGTAAACCTTTGTCAGATTTTGCTTTAGCAACATCTCTCTGGGCTTCAATTAACTGACGTTCAAATGCAATAATATCAGGATTATTAGTTCTTGAAATTTCCAGTGCTTGATCGACATCGACAGTTAGCTCAGGAATTTCCTTAGAAATAATAAGTATTAAATCTACTTTTTCGTTAAACCCTAAGAAAGAACGTAGACGGAATTTTCCAATTTCTAAATCAACCAAAGATGAATTTAATGATGACCCGGCATTTAAAACACTAAGTTCCATTTGCATAAGTTCGTTCTCAGCAATTGTTCCTATATTATATCTACCTGTAGCAATTTGATATAGAGTATCAGCATTTGAATAATTAATTCTAGCGACTTGCAAATTCTGTTGAGCTAATGCCAAATCAAAAAAATAATTAACCGCTTTTAATGAAACATCTTCTAAGGAAGAAATATATTTCTTTTTGGCTTCTTCATATTTTAATGGCTCAATTTTCTTTTGCCATTTATATTCATTATAAAACAGAACCGGCTGTCGATAACCAATACTAACGGGTGTCGATAAATAAGAAGTTGACTGATCGGTACCAAACACATCTAAACGAGTAAGGTTTGATGTTGCAAAAATTTGCCCCCCGGTAAAACCTACATTTTGTCTGAGATTTAGATTTAAAGTAGAATTATTCAAATTATCCTCAACATAAGAATAAGTTCCATCAGGATTCTGGTACTTTTTAATAGCCCTGCTAAAATCGGGGAAAGTTGTTCCCAAACTAAGGTTTGGTCTATAATCAGCTTTGTAAGTCCTGAATTCCCAGTAGTTTGCACGAAACTGATGTTTTGCCATTATTGCATCTGGAGATTGCTCACGAGCCAATTGTATAACTTCATTAAATGTTAGCTCTTCTACAGTTGTTTCTTGTCCTATTAAGGGCAAAAAAATTATGTTGAATAATACTATTAAATATATTTTGTTATATTTCATCAATCTATAATTTGAATTTATTCATGCCTCAATGATTCAATCGGGTCTTTTTCGGCAGCACGTTTTGCCGGTGACAAACCAAAAAACACTCCGATTGCTGCACTAACTCCAAAAGCAACAATTATTGATCCCGGTGAAATTATTGTAAGTATTCCGGCAAACTTCATTATTAATTTCGAGAAAACAACTCCTAAAATAACTCCTATTATACCACCAGAAACACTAATCAAGATTGCTTCGGAAAGAAACTGGGCAATAATATCAACTTTTTTGGCACCTAATGCTAAACGAATCCCAATTTCTTTAATCCGTTCCATTACTGTTGCAAACATAATATTCATTATTCCTATGCCTCCAACAATTAACGAAATGCTGGCAATTGCTCCCAACACAATATTAAAAATATCTTTCGTTCTCTGTTGTTGTTTTAATAATAATTCAGGTACCGTGATTTCATAATCCTTAACATTCTTATGACGTCGCAACAACATCCGGCTCAGAATCTCAGTAGTAGTAGTTAGCTGTTCTGTTTCCTTGACCTGTACAATAATTTTATCTAACTGATGATAATTTGAAGAAGATGTCTCCTGACCTCCGGAAAAAGAAAAGAAAAATCCTCCACCGAAAAAACTACTCCCACTTAAACTTTTAGAGTTAACTAATGCCCGGTTTTTATAGCGCAATAACATGGTTTGGACAGGAATATAAACATTGTCATTTACAAGATTAACACCGGCATTGTCAGCTGCAGAAAGATTAACACTGGTTTTTTCTATCACACCAACCACCTTGAGCCAAACATGACCAAACTTAAGATATTGATCAATTGGATCGGAATTACTAAAAACTTTTGCACTAATATTAGCACCTATTACACAAACCGGAATTCCATTCTCAACCTGATACTCACTAAAAAAACGGCCTTTCCCAAGATTAATATTATAAACATCAAAATAATCATTATTTATTCCTATAATTTTCGCGGGAACCCTTCTTCCGTTCTGTACAACAAACGAATTTGCAATTACCTCCGGAGTTATTCTTTTTACAGAAGGAATGATCTTTTTTATTGCCTCTAAATCTTTCATTGTAAGCCCGGGAGAAAATTTTTCTTTTTTTGTTTTCCCGTTTCCATTACCATCTCCTTCTTCTGATGATCCACCGGCTTCTCCATTTCCTGTTAAATCGATAATAGGCGTAATTACAATATTATTTACACCTACCATTTTTATCTGCTCCAATATTTCTTGCTGGGCACCATTACCTATTGCGAGCATACTAATAACTGCAGCCGTACCAAATATAATACCCAGTGCTGTTAAAATTGATTTTAATTTATTTGACAACAGGGATTCAATTGCAATTTCAATATCATGAAAATATCTGCTAAACATAATTACTTCGATTTTGAACCTGTTGGAGGTCGGCGTCTTTGTCCATTTTGATTTTTAAAATTTCGCTCAGGCCTTTTAACTTCATCCTGTTTCTTTTTTTCTTCTTCCTTTTTCAGTCTTTCCCGTTCTTTTAAAACGAAGATTAGCTCTTTACCTGACAATTTGAATTTTTCGAGATTTTCAGGAACAAAAAGATAAACTTTGTCACCTTCTTTAACACCTTGTTCTATTATAATATAGTTTTCGTTTGTTTGACCGGGGACAATTAT
>DAOWML010000135.1 GCA_030643125.1 Bacteroidales bacterium | reverse complement strand
GTATGGTGTCATCTACAAGGTTAATAGTTGCCTGCATGGTAAGTGCATCGACCGGTATACCTAAAAAATCAATCTTCATGACATAATAATTTTAATTGTACGCTTTGTTGTATGTCCATCCCATAATGTTGGTCGGGAGGGATTTCGATTCAGCGTAATTGTATGAAAATATTCTTTTCGAATTTGCTTGATGCTATTTCCTACTAAAACACTGACACCTCCATGTTTGCGCAAGGTTACCGGACGCTCGGTATTCCAACGCAGTGTAAGGCAAGGAGTAGTCCCAAGTACGCTGCACTCCCTCCTGAAATCCCCCTGAATCGGTTAACATGATTCTGGCACCCATATTCAGACGAGGCATTTCATGATATCCAATAGGTTCGAGAAGAATAATTGAAGGATGATCTATTACGCTTTCCCAGAAACCAAAAGTTTTTAATTGTTTTCGGGCACGGGGATGAATAACCCAGATAAGCATAAGATCATTTGTAACTTCGGTTAACAGAAATTATATCAGAGGAGCAAAAACTTTTTTTGAATCAACATTCGAAGGACGATGAAAGAGTCGCATTTACATCACCCACAACTACAAACCAATCTGGTTTGTGTTCGAGAAGTACTTTCTCAAAAGCAACCATAGTAGAGCCTAGTTGCTCTGCATGACTGCCTGATCCGATTTCGAGATTGATATCCGGGATGGGAATCCCAAGGGTCGAAAAAAATGCTTCAGACATTCGAACATCATAGTGTTGACCAGTATAAACCAAAATATGTTGAATGCTCCCTGTTATTGACAAGTTGTATTCTGCTATTGCACAAATAAAAGAGGCTATTTTTATGAAATTAGGGCGGGCACCTACTACAGAGATAATCTTCATTAATAATCCCAATCTAAAGGTTAAATTTAAATGCCTTAAAATAAAAAATTTAATCTTGATGATTTTTTGAATGGGTAATTGCCAAATTCATATTTTTAATCGTATTTTCAATATTGGCTTCATTTTTTGCTGTATTAAAAGCATTATTTGCAAAATTAGTTCTCTTCGTTTCATCATTTAATAATTCAATGATTCGGTCAGCTAATTGTTGAATATTGTTCTCTTCCACCATATAGCCATTTATTCCATCTTTAAGATATTGAATTTCTGGACCATGACATGGGGCCTTTTCTGTTATTACAGGTAGCGCATAGCAAAATGCATGTACAATGCTTAACCCAAGACAGCCTGGTATTAGAAATAATTTGGCGATGCTAAACCATCGATTTAAAACAAGATCGTCATATACTTCTCCTAGGAGTATAATATTTTTAAAATTACCCTCCTGTTTTATCTTCTTTAAGGCTTCAAGTTCTTCTCCTCCGCCTATAATAACGAATTTAGAATTAGTGATTTTCTTTTCCACAATTTTAAATGCTTCAACACCATCAAATATTCTTTTCCTTTTAAGTAATCTTCCAGAGAATAAAATAGTGCGATCCTCCGGGTTTACTCCAAGATTCTTACAAATTTTATGATAATTCTGAACATCATCCAATTCTCTTAATTTGAAGATTTTTGATGTATCGAGTGTGTTTGGTGCAGTTAATACTTTTAGCGGCGAGAAATTTTTATTCAAAAGATATTCTGTACCCCTGGGAGAAAAAGTTATAATAGCATCTGCCAAATGAAAAAAGAAAAGCACATAAGCTCTTTTAATTTCTGTGTAAAATATTTTTTCCTGATGATCAAAAGCATGAGTCCACCAAATGAACTTAACATTAATAATCTTACTTAGAATTAATGATACGTATTCTGTTATATTCTTGACATTATTTAGTGCTAGGATGGCATCAGGTTTATTTCTCAAGATATAAATAATGATACCTGGCATAAAAGAAGTTCTCCATTTTTGTGGAAATATTGACCTGAATGTTCTGTACTTAATGTTCTTGCTGTCAGATAAATACTGGCTTATATCCCCTGTTGTTAGGATTTTGATATTATGATTATTTGTTTTGGCCAATTTATCAAGTATCTCTAATCTATACTTTTGCCAGTTAGCATCTTTAGAGATAAAGAATATATTCATTCTATTTTTAGCTAATTAATTGATTTATTGTAAAATCATTATCATCTGAGAATATATGAGTCATGAAGAATCAATTATATAATTATAATAAAGCAAAGTTATATTCTATCTATCAAAAGAAAGAAGATATTTAAAAAAAAACCTTTCGAATTAAGGGAATAATATGGAATCTAAATAAAGAATAATAAAAATTGGATTCAAGTTTATCACGTTCCCACTGATTAGGATTATCAGAATTAAATAGTTTATTCTTAGTCCCTAACATCGTTTGAAGTTTATGATTAAACTTTTCAATTAGTAAATTCTCATGTTCTTGTAAAGCCCGTACCCCAAAAGGATAAGAATAAAATGGAGTCATAACTCCTGTTAGCTTATAGAGATCTTCGATGGACCCTATTACTTCTTTTTCAAATGCAGAATAATCTAGCTGATTGCAAAATAGATGTGTTTTAGTATGTGACCCTATTTGAAATCCTTCCTCCATCAATTCTTTCTGTGAGGTACATTAATGTTCCCCCAACAAAATTTGGGCGAAAGTCTTTTACTGCATGAAAGCTAGTTTTATTTCTATTATAAAAAGGAGATATTCCACTATGATAATTTAAGCAACAGATCTGTGCAGCATTAATTATTTCCTTTTTTGCAATATCTCCACCAAGGAAACAAATAATATCAATTTTCTTTTCTTTAATTCTACAAATAAGCGATAGGTCATTACTGTTTCAATTTGAACAATCTTCTCTTTTGGTATTTCTGAATATTTTTTTTCAAAATCTTTAAAAAATGTTTTCTCTGCTGCGTTGATTTGCTGGATCATGCTTTTTTTATAAATCTTATTATATATTAGGCTGATAGCTTTTAAACAAAACCAGAAAACTCCATAATTAAAGAATTGCTTATTCAAAATTTTTCTAATAGTCCCCTTACGCTTTTTACCAGAGGGTAAAACAATCAATTCAACATCAAAATTATTATACAGGGAAACAATAAAATACTTGTGATGATATTTATTATTGGTTACTATAGCTAATTTCATGAAGACTGTTGCTTTAATATTAGAGGATTATGTTCATTTATAAATTATTAATTGAATAGACTCTCGACCAAATCTCTAGATTAAGAACTCTCCAAAAAGAAAATTTTGGATATTTATTTGGATTTTTAAACACCTTATTGATTTTATCAGGATGCCATATTTTCTTTGAAAGAAAACTTCTGGACCGTATTATACTAAATGCATAAGTTTTGAAGTTGGGATCATTTGTAATATATTCCGTAAATGGATTAAAAAATCCGATTTTCTGGCGATTTTTTGTTATAGAATCCGGCAACAATTTGCCAATTGTATCTCTAATTATGACTTTGGTTATTCCATTTTTGAATTTTAATTCATTTGGAATAGAAAATGCAAATTCCATTAGTCTATAATCCATGAATGGTGATCGAATTTCAATTGATTTTAGCATCGATGATATATCTTCATAATGAAGTATATTATTTAGCATTTTTTGGTTGATCTGGGTAAGGAGATATCGATTGAAATTATTTCCTTTTAAGCAGAAATTGAACTCAGGTTTATAATGACCATAATTATCTTTTATAAAATCATTGTTCAAACAAGGAATGATTTTTTCCTGATATTTGGCTCTTAGGTAAGATGTATAGGCCTGGTTTAAAGTAGTTTTAAGCATCTGAGAAAGTAAAAAACTTTTTGTGTATTTATTCAGTTTATTTAAATGATGAAATTCTTTTAAGAAGTTTCCATTTATAGATAATAGTTTGTCAAGTAGCAGTGCACCGGATACGAGCCTGTCATATCCTGCGAAAGCTTCATCACTTCCCTGTCCATTCAATACAACTTTAATACCCATTTTCCTACATTCGTTCATTAGATTGCTATGAATAACGGGATTAAACGACAATACAGGGTGGTCTAATCCATAAATGATTCTATCAAGGTCATCAACAATTTGTGGTGTATCTATTGTTATTTCATGCAATTTTAAATGTTTACACGTTTTAATAAATTCTCTGGCTATTGCTGTTTCATCATATTTGAAATTGGGAAATGATGCGATAAATGCGTGAATTTTGTTTTGTTCCAATTCTCCCCTTTCGATCAAATTGTCTGTCACCTTAGCAATTGATGAAGAATCAAGTCCCCCACTTAAAAGCAATGCTACTGGAACATCACTTCTGTATCTTAATTTAACAGCATTTTCAAATAATGCAATAAACTTTTCTTGATAGCTTTGTAGATTATCATGTTCGATAGGATTCTGCTTTAAAGCCCAATATTTATGTAAACGAATTTGATTATTCTCATAAACTATATTTGTACCTGGTAATAATTCAAAACAATCTTCAAGAAATGTTTCCCCATCATTGATTCTATAACCATAAGCCAAATATTCATAAACTTTACTAAGATTTGCTTTTCTTATATTTGTAGCTTGATGGAGTGCTTTCAGTTCACTTGAGAAAATTAAAGATTCATTATCGAAATAATAGTAAAATGGTTTTACACCAAAACGATCACGGGAACAAAATAAACTATTGCTTCGAAAATCATAAATTGCAAATGCCCACATTCCATTGAACTTGTGAATACAATCATAGCCATATTCTAAATAACTGTTTATTATTACTTCTGTATCAGATTTTGTTTTAAAAACGTATCCCTTATTGATTAGTTCTTTTTTAATCTCAATATAGTTATAGATTTCTCCATTAAAAACAATAACAATCTTTCCATCGTAACTCAGCATAGGCTGATTTGCATCATCTGTAAGATCAATAATACTTAACCGCCTAAAACCAAAACAAATCGGATTATTGGTATAAATGCCATCAGTATCAGGACCCCGGTGTGCAATCAAAGAATTCATTGCACTAATCTTTGATTCCATATCAACTAGTAAATTTGAATCAATTGAATTCTTTAATGAAATGAATCCATTTATTCCGCACATAATTATTTAATTTAGATTCTGTAAATATTTGATAGGGAGGGATTAATATGGTAATTAACTATTACTTATACTCTTTATACAGCATATTAAAAAGTCCTGCTAGACCCCCTATCCCCTCACTGAATTTTAATATTCCCCAATATTTCTTTTGGAAAGGAATTGGGAGAAGAATAATTCCACAAATTCCTACAATAATATAAATTAAACTAACAAATATTTTTTTTAGTAATTTCATATGTTTTTTCTCCAATTTTTGGGTATATACAAAGGTACCTGCACCCCTGTATGCCCTTTTCATAAGCCATTTTAAATTTGCTCTGTCCTTAGTAACAGTTTCATAAACAACTGCTTTAGAAGCCCAATAAATTTTTACGCCTTTTTTTAAGAATTGAATTCCGAAATAGGAGTCTCCTGCTCCTATAATATTAAAACGGGGGTCGAACCAAATATTAAATTTTCTTAAGGTAGACACATTGATAATTAAATTATTTGTTTCAATATAATTTATTTCAGTATTATTCAAATGGTCCGGCAATTCAAACCATCGATGAAGATACTTTTTTGAATTATTATCAAATACACGGATTACTGGGCCCATAACGAAATCTCCATTATTCGTAATAATAGTTTTTGTTAATTCATTTAACCATTCTGGATTAGCATACTCATCATCATCTATAAAAACTATAAAATCAGGCTTCAATAATAATGCTCTTTTTATTAATTCATTCCTGACATTTGAGATACCTTTTAATGGATGTAAATAATAATGGATTTTATATAAATCCGAAAATCTACCTATCAGTTCACTTGTTACCGTTTCAGCTGTTTTATCAATGTCATTATCAATAATTATAATATTAACATCTTTTATTATTGATTTATCTAAGTTACATTCGATAATACTCAGAATTAATTTTTTGAGCATTAACGGCCTTTTATAGGTAGGAATACAAATCGCTATATTGTACATTTATTTACATAATATGTGAATATTTTATTTAGAAAGTAAATCCTTAAAGTTCTTTAGCGTAGTCTGGAATGAGTATTTTTCAAGATAGCATTTTCTGCTATATTCATTAAATAGCTCTCTTTTTACAGAACAATAATGATTAATAGTATTAATAAATTCCTCTTTATTATTACAAATTGCACCCACTTTGGTATAATCAACTTTATAACCCTCAAATGCTTCTTTTGTGCCAATAATATTTTTTCCATACATCAATGCTTCGCAGGTCTTAACTTTCATACCACCTCCAATAAAAATCGGAATAACAACATAATCTGCATCTATAAGAACTGTATGCAAATCTGGCACATAACCCAGGAATTCAATTTTAGGGTGTATAAATTCGTTTTTTAAGACATCCATTCCTATACCTACAATTTGTAATTTAATATTTACATGGTCAAGGATATTGTTAACAAACCATTTCAGTCCATGAATATTTGGAAACCAATTGTGGCCAATAAAAAGTAAAGTTGAAGGGATGGCGGTTGAACCTTGGCTTTGATTTTTTACTGTATCTGACAT
>DAOWML010000339.1 GCA_030643125.1 Bacteroidales bacterium | reverse complement strand
TTTATAATTTGGAATAATATCCAACATTGTACTCAAATTCCTGTCAATTTCCTGTTTACGGCTACCTGCCAGAATCCCTATAATCGGTTTATTTTCCAAATCATTTTTATTAATAAAATCATCAAAGCTGCCTTTCTCATCAATTTTTTCTTGAACAGCATCAAGTAATGGATTCCCTGCATAATCGACCGGATAGTTATGCTTTTTAAAATAATCAACTTCAAAAGGAAAGATCACAAACATCTTATCGACAAAAGCTTTTATTTTCTTAATTCGAGACTCTTTCCAAGCCCAAATTTTAGGGGATATATAATAATAAGTTTTTAAGCCGATTGATTTTGCAAACTCAGCCATACGGAGATTGAAGCCAGGATAGTCAATTAAAATAACAACATCAGGATTATAATTCAGAATATCTTTTTTACACTCTGTAAAAAATCCTTTTATTTTCCAGATATTCATTAATACCTCAACGAATCCCATTATTGCAGTTTCTTTGTAATGTTTAACTAGCTCTCCACCTTGAGCTTTCATTAAATCACCACCCCAAAAACGAAAGTTTGCTTCGGCATCAACCATTTTCAAACCCCTCATGAGGTTTGAACCGTGTAAGTCACCAGAAGCTTCGCCTGCAATAATGTAGTATTTCATTTTTTTAGCTTTTAGCTCTTTGCCGTTAGTGCTATTATAATAGCTAACAACTAAAGGCTAACAACTTCTATATTTAAAATTCAATATCTTCTAATATTTATCAAACCAACCATTCTACAACCTCAGTAAGTTATAGTGCAAACCAAGTTATAAAAACAAAAATGGCAAATAAGATCGTTGCTATTAATATTCCACGGGCAGAATAATAATGATTTTTATTTAAAAAGATAAAAAATAATGCAAGGTTAGGAATAACACAGAGACTTACAATCTTTGTAAATACCCTTTTTGAAATCAACAAATCAATTAATTCCCGAAAATCATACCCTGAAAACTGAATAAGATAAACCACTAATATTGTAAGAGCCGGAGCAAGTATTCCCAGAATTAATCCTAATTTAAGATTATCAATCTTTGATCTCATAATTCCACTTTTTTAAATAATCCATTTGATCATAAGCCGTATAATCAATCTCAACAGGAACAACTGAAATAAAATTATTGGCTAATGCCCATTCGTCTGTATCTGTCGATCCATTTTCGCAATTTTCAAAATATCCTGTTAACCAGAAATATTCTCCACTCCGGGGATCCAAACGCTTTTCAAATTCTTCTTTCCACATTCCTTTTGCCTGGCGACAAATTTTAACTCCATTAATTTCATCTTTTTTTATTGCCGGAAAGTTTACATTTAAGCAAGTAGCCTCGGGTAAACCATTTTCCAAAACATTTAAAACGATTTTTCTTCCATGTTCAATTGCCGGAGAAAAGTCAGCATCATTTGCATAATCGAGTAATGATAATCCTATAGACTGAATTCCATTTACGCAACCTTCTATTACTGCGCCCATTGTACCGGAATATATAATACTTATTGATGCATTCGAGCCATGATTAATTCCTGACACCAACACATCCGGTTTACGATGTAAAACTTCACTCATTGCCAGTTTAACACAATCAACGGGTGTTCCACTACAACCATAAACAGTTACATTATCTTCTTCTCTTATTTTTTTATATCTGATAGGTACTTTTACTGTAATAGCGTGCGACATTCCCGAATTACCATGAAAAGGAGCCATAACAACTACTTCGCCTAAAGGTTTTACAATTTCAATTAATGCAGAAATACCTTTTGCATTTACACCATCATCGTTCGTAACTAATATTAAAGGTCTGTTTATCTCCATCTCCATAATCTGTTTTATTAATCTGTAAAGATATTCAAATAGCATGAAGTATCAATATGTTCTGTTAATTTCTTAAAATCCGGGTTTATGGGTTAATTAGTTCTTCTAAAAAAAAATACAAACAAACTAAAAATGAAATTCCAAATATCAAGTACCAAATTACAAATAATATACAACACCCAAATCCTAATAACCCAAACTTCTAGCTATCAATTTAGTATTACAATGTTTGAGATTTTGGACATTGGTTTTTGGGATTTATTTGTTATTTGCTTTTTTGTTATCTGCCAGCCGGCAGGCTGGTTTGGTGCTTTAATTAGCTGCGTTGAGCACTTCGTGGTTTAAAAATTATTTGGCTTTACAGACAAACACTAGTTATCCACAACAGGTTCATACAAAAGGCAATTACATGTTACTGCAGGAAAAACGACTTTTTTTATAAACTTAAGTTTAAAGTTTCTTTTTCGCATTCACCTGCCATTTTTCCACATTCACCATATTAGATTTCATTTGAACATGTATAATGACGTTAATTTGTTTCAAGATTAAAAATCAATACAATGAAAAAAATCAGATACGGAAATGAAATTGATAAAATGCCAAATATGGCATTTAGAATAATGACCTTGATATTTAAAATACGTAATTTTTTAAAACCTGCCGGTAAATGTCTTGAAGAGTTTGGAATACAAAAAGGAAGTATTGTTATTGATTATGGTTGT
>DAOWML010000027.1 GCA_030643125.1 Bacteroidales bacterium | reverse complement strand
TCAGGAGCTGTCCCCGCAGCTGTAAGTTCACATTGCAGTTTAGCAAAACACCACTGTCTGCCTGCTGGCGGATGGGAAGGTTGCTAAATACAGAACAAGCCAGAAGACCTGCCAATATATAACTTGTAGCTTTCGGGTGAAGAGCAAGGGCAGGTTAATTACCTTCCTTTTCTGATATCCGAAGCTGTATTACTAACTTTTAAACTATTTTTTATGAAAATGGATGCAGCTTTAGAACAAAAATCAATTATTAAACGTGATGGTCGTATTGTTCCGTTTAACTCTGAGAAAATTTCATTTGCAATTTTCAGAGCATTTAGAGCCGTTGGTAAACCTAATCGAGAAGAGGCAAATAAATTAACTCAAAAACTTGTTGAGAAGATAAATTTTAATGAGAAAAATACTCCAACAGTTGAAATGATTCAGGATCTGGTCGAGGAAATATTGTTTGATAATAAGTATTTTGAAGTGGCTAAAGCTTATATTATTTATAGATACCAACATCAGAATATTCGTGATACAAAGGAAATATTTTCTAATATTGATATTATTGAGAATTATATTTCATTAAATGATTGGAGAATTAAAGAAAGTGCAAATTCTACTTATTCCTTACAGGGTTTAAATCAACATGTTTCAACAATTTTAAGTTCCCAGTATTGGTTAAAACAGATTTATCCTAACGAAATTGCAGAAACGCATAAAAAAGGGAATTTTCATATTCACGATTTAGGTTTTGTGAGTGTTTATTGTGTTGGATGGGATTTGGAAGATTTATTATTGACAGGATTTAGCGGTGTTGATGGTAAAACTCAAAGTAAGCCACCCAAACATTTAAGAACAGCTTTAGGGCAAATTGTTAATTTCTTTTATACGATGCAAGGTGAGGCTGCCGGAGCACAAGCATTTTCAAGTTTCGACACTTATTTGGCACCATTTATTCGTTACGATAACATAGACTTTAATCAGGTAAAACAATGTTTACAGGAGTTTTTCTTTAATATTAACGTACCTACTCGTGTAGGTTTCCAAACACCATTTACAAATGTTACGATTGATTTAAAAGTTCCTAAAATTTTAAAGGATCAACCGGTAATTGTTGGAGGTAAAGTTCTGGAAGAAACTTATGGCGATTTTCAACACGAAATGGATATATTCAATAAAGCATTTGCAGAAGTAATGCTGGAAGGCGATGCTAATGGAAGTGTTTTTTCATTTCCGATTCCGACATACAATATTACCAAAGATTTTGAGTGGGATAACTCTGAATATGATAAAATTTGGGAGATGGCATCGAAATATGGAATACCTTATTTTTCGAATTTTGTGAACTCCGATATGAGTCCTGATGATGTGCGAAGTATGTGTTGTCGTTTAAGGCTGGATAAAAGAGAATTAAAGAGTAGAGGAGGGGGCTTATTTGGAGCAAATCCTTTAACCGGGTCAATAGGTGTTGTAACGGTTAATTTACCTAAGCTTGGTTATGAATCAGGAAACGAAGAAGAATTTTTTCAACGACTTACCCGACTAATGGAATTGGCAAAAAACAGCTTGGAGATTAAACGTAAAGTAATTGAGCGATTGACAGATCAGGGTTTATATCCGTATTCAAAATTTTATTTAAGAAATCTTTACAAAAAAAATGGAAAGTATTGGGATAATCATTTTTCTACCATTGGAATTATTGGGATGAATGAATGTTGTTTAAACTTTATAGGTTCAGGAATCGGGCAAGAAAAAGGAAATGTTTTTAGCTTAAAAGTAATGGATTTTATGCGTAAAAAGTTAGAAGAGTTTCAGGAAGAAACTGATCATATATATAACCTTGAAGCAACACCTGCCGAAGGAACAACCTACCGCCTGGCAAGAATTGATAAGATGCAATATCCTGATATTATAGTTGCAAACGAGAGTGCTGTTAAAAATGGAGCCGAGCCGTATTATACAAATTCAACACAATTACCTGTAAATTTTACTGATGACTTATTCGAAGCTTTAAGGTTACAAGATAATTTACAAATCAAGTATACAGGCGGAACGGTATTTCATACTTTTTTGGGCGAAAAACAGTTACCTGTTGAATCGGTTAAACAGTTGATAAAGAAAGTAACTCATAATTTTAAGTTACCTTATATTACGCTTACTCCGACTTTTAGTATTTGTCCTGAGCATGGTTATTTATACGGGGAGTATGCTATTTGTCCAAAATGTAAGGAAAAAGGCAAAGAACAGGAATGTATAGTTTATTCACGAATCGTAGGTTATTTACGTCCTGTTAATCAGTGGAACGAAGGGAAAGTGGCTGAGTTTAATGATCGGAAATTATTTGATAGTAAATCAGAAAAATACAATTTAGAAAAGAATGAAATTCCTGAAAAAGCTATATTAGTTAATAAATAATAAATCAGATTATTATGGAATATTCAATTGTAAAAGTAATTCAGGCCATGTTAGCTCCGGGTATAATGATTTCTGCTTGCGGACTATTGATTTTGGGTATGAATAATAAATACTCAATTATTGTAAACAGGATTCGTTTATTAAATGATGAAAAACGTAAAATACTTCATTTGGATAAGCGAGTGGAGGATGATAAAAAAAGAGAAAATATTATAAGAGTGCAAATTGACAGGTTAAATGAGCGAGTTAGAATTGTGAGAAATGCAGTTTTTGCATATTCATTTGCTGTTGCTTGTTTTATAATTTCATCATTATGTATTGGAATAAATATATATACTCAATCTGGGGAGGTCGAGTTTCTAAGCTTGATGTTTTTCTTGATTGGAATGTTAACTGTATTTATAGGAGTTGTTTTTGCAGCAAACGAAAGTTTGAAAGGATATAAAATTGTTCGAATCGAAATTGAAGAGTTAACATGAGAATCGGTGGATTTTTAAAACAAAGTTTAATTGATTTTCCCGGCAAGATAGCATCTGTAATTTTTACTTCGGGTTGTAATTTCAGATGCTTTTATTGCCATAATCCTGAACTGGTTTTACCGGAATTAATTCAGAAAAATTCATACATAGATAATAATGAAGTTCTTGAATATTTAAATAAAAATAAAGATTTGCTGGATGCTGTTGTTATTACCGGGGGTGAACCAACATTACATAGTGATTTGCCAAAATATATAAAACAAATAAAGCTTTTGGGTTTATCGGTTAAATTAGATACTAATGGTACAAATCCTGAAATGCTGAATGACCTGATAAAGAACAGCTTGATCGATTTTGTTGCTATGGATATTAAATCTCCATTGAGAATTAGTAAATACAGGGAAATTGTTGGAGAGCAGTTTTCGTTTATTCAATTAGAGCGAATATTTGAATCAATTCAACATATTAAACAATCTGATATAAAATTTGAGTTTAGAACAACATTGGTAAAACCATTTCACTCTGTTCAGGATATTCGGGAGATGTCAGATTCTTTATTTGGGAGCTATTATTTACAAGAATTTAATTCAACGAAAATTCTAAACACGAATTGTGAAAATTTAGATTCATTTAATTTTCAGGAGTTAAATGAATTGCAGAT
The DNA here is from genome assembly GCA_030643125.1 of Bacteroidales bacterium. Taxonomy (GTDB): domain Bacteria; phylum Bacteroidota; class Bacteroidia; order Bacteroidales; family UBA12077; genus UBA12077. The sequence continues at coordinate 9,618 of DAOWML010000027.1, read as the reverse complement.
AAATAATTTAAAGGAAAAGGTGGATATTAAAATTAGGAGCAACTAATATCAAGTAAGTTAAGTTTAAATTTACGCATGTAAGACTTGTCAGTGTTTATAAACAAGTAATCAATTTTGCCACGAATTATCATAATCTTTCACAAGCGACGAAACATTTAATTGATCAACATCAATTTCACCATCCATATAATTTGCCAGCAAATTAAAAGATTCTTTATTTTCTTTTTTAAGAACTAAAAGTACAGCGTTAATTGCAGCCTTTACAGCAATTGGAACACCACCACCCAAGTCGGCCCAGTGTCCTCCTAAAAATAAATTCTTAACAGGAGTTTGATGATGAGCAATACCTGCCTGCATATTTTCTTTCCCGGGTCGTGCGCCCATCATTGTACCGTTTTTATTCCCGGTATATCGCCAATATGTTATTGGGGTTGAAACATCATAAAACAGAATGTGCTTTTTAATATCAGTCGATAATTCCTTTTCTACACGCCGAATAAGTATTTCAGTTACTTCCGTTTTTAGTTTTTTATATTTCTCTCCGCGAATATAATTCCCGTTTTCATCTTTTTCTGTTTGCCAATAATTTTTATAATCAATATAGGCAGGAATTAAAACAGTAAGCATTCCTTTTCCTTCCGGGGTAAGTGATTTATCTCTTGCCGATGGCGATAAAACATTAATATCACTTATTAAAGGATCCCCACAGTCGTGATCATCTCTTTTAATCTCCTCTTTACTTATAATGATCAATTCCTGATTTATGCCTAAATCTTCGGCAGGGCAATCTAAAGCGATAGAAACTGTAAATGCTGAACTGTATAAAACAGCATTATTCAGTTTGGCTTTAAATTTTTGTGATACAGCATTTCCAGGAAGCATCTTTGTATATAAGGTCTCAACATCATTTGTTGAAATTACGTACTTGCTTTTTAGTTTATATTTTTTTCCTTTTTGTAGAAAAACAACACTTTCACATGATTTATTATAAATTTCAATGCTTGTAACTTCGGCATTAAAAATCAAATCATTTTTAAAATACTTATTTACGTGTGTTAGCCATTGTATAAAAACTTTTGCGCCTCCTTTTTCCGGAATTTGATAACCATTGTTATATGCCCATGCGATTGGGAATAAGCAGGATAGTAAATCTTTTTCTGAACTATATAATTTATGTAGATTTTTATCTTTAAAAAATTTATTAAGTCCTTTGGGAACACCTTTCTCGCCGCTATAAAAAACATATTTAATAATAGGAAGAACAAAATTTAATAGCTTTAACTTGAAAAAGACTTTTTCAAAAGCTGACATGCTTTCATCTGTTCTAAAAAGATTGGCATATTTTAATGATCCTGTACCAATTTTTTTAGCTGCATTAAAAAATCTTTTAATTCCTTTTTCTTCGTGAGGAAAATCGATTATTAATTTCTCTTTAAGTTTATTGGGATTGTTGGTAAGTAAATAATCGTAAGTATCACCTTTAAATCGGTAAATATCTTGCATTATTTTTACTTTAGGACTGTCAGAACCAATAAGATTAAAAATTTTACCGGCCATTTCATTTTTATTGCACTGATTTAACCAATGTATTGATGTATCGAAATGAAAACCATCTTTACTAAATCCCGCTAAATAACCTCCGGCATTTGGTTCCTTTTCAAGAATACAACATTTCAGGCCAAATTTACCTGCTATGGCAGCTGCTGTTAAACCGCTAATTCCGGCGCCGATAATAACTATGTCGTATTCTTTATTAAGTTTTTGTTCAAACATACTTTTTATAAAATTTTTAAACTTCTGTACATATTAAATATCAAGTTTCGAGTTCCAAGTTTCAATTTTCATTTTTTTTAGTTTCTCCAAAATATTTTCCCTTTGGTAAATATTAGAAATTTCTTTTTTTAATGCCATTTTGTAGGCTAATTCTGCCTTATCTAATATATTAAAATGATTAAAATAATCACCAAGATAAACGTATGTTTCAAAGAATTGCGGATTTAGTTCAATTATCTCATTAAAAAGATAATCTTCGTCAGGAATTCTTGTGTCAGTTTTTATGGCAGCTTGTATCTGAGTTCTTATGTATTTAAATCGATTAAAGTTTTTAAAATTATTTGAGTACAAAAATGAATCGGCAGGAATACTTAAATCATTTTCATAAATTATTTTAGATTCCTTAATGTTACCGGCTTCGGCAAAGACTTTATTTAAATCATAACAAATAAATTTACCCAACTGAAAAGGTGATGTGGAAATCCAAACTTTTAATTCTTCAGGTTTAAAAATAATTGAATGGTGTGCTATTAGTTGGTTTACAGCTTTCTCATTTCCCATGCCAATATCTTCATTCTTAATTCCTTTTTGGTCGCGTAATATTTTAGCCACTGAATTTATATTCAACTTATGGTTTTGATTTAAAAGTTCTTCAACTCGCTTAAAACGGTATGTTGTTGCATAATTGCATGGTTTGGCATTTATGATTTCAGGTTTTTGCATTTCTTCGCTCTGGAAATGATTGCTACAAATAATATAATCATTGTGGGTTTCAAATAGAGCCTGATTATCCGGTGATTTTTCTATGATAGCTGTTTTTCCATCTTTTGCCGATCCAATAAAAAGTGATTCTGAAACAAAAGTTTTTCGTTTTGCAGCGATTTCAAATGCTTCGTCAATAGTTGATGCATATTGTAATATTTCTCTTGCTACAAGTGAAACAGGAGTAGCTGCACCAAACGGAATATCAGATTTCGCAGCATTTAAAGTAACTGTTAATCCTTGATTGTTTATTCCTGATGTTGCACCTATCATTCCGCCCCAGGTTACAATCATAAATTTATATCCTTTTTCAGGATTACAAAACATAATGATTTTATCTTCGGCAAATTCATCACCAACATAAAAATCGAAGTTGCGGCCAATAATTAAGGAACTGTCAGCCGATCGAGAATCCCAACCTGAGAAGGCTGTACATGCTACCAGATTCATATTTTGTAAAGCATGTCCAATATCATGAGCCGCGTGATAGTTTAAAATGCGATGATAATTGGGAGCAATAAAGTTAAATTGTTCAGATGCAGATTTAGAAATACCGTAAATTTCTTCCTGATATTCTTCAATTATATGTTTATCAATATTTCGATTAAAGAAGGCTATAAAACTTTTTAAAAATTTCAAATATGATTCGGACGGAATCATTACTTTTATCTGATTTACAAAAGCATTTTCCTGCTTGTAAATAAGTTCTTTGGTAAGTTTACCATTTATAATTCCACGTTCGTATGCTTCTCCTTCTAAATATAATTCCCACAATCCGTATTTATTCTTTTGTAACCAGTTGTTATTTATATAATAAAAGTCAGAATCAACTTTTGTAGTTTGTAAATTTTCTATTTCAGGATTACTTATGTCGGGCGGATTAAGTCTGGTTGTAATTTTGAAAATAACTACCAGAACTAATGTTATAATAATCAGAACAACTAAAGTTTTTAGTATAGCTTTTAATATTTTCTTTATTCTATGCATTGTTAATTTTTTCAAGTAAATATTCCATTCCAAGCATTTCGGTACAGGTAAAAATCGAACCAATAGTTACTCCTAAAACTCCATGTATATTAATATTTTGTCCACTTAACAGTAAATTAGGAATTCTTGTTTTTGGATATATGTTTGTTCTTAAGGGATTGTTACAATCGTGTACAATTCCATACATTGAGCCATTTCGTGTTCCTGTGTAATCTTTCAAAGTAAGTGGGGTGGAAGTATAGTAACTGTTTATACTTGTCTTAAATCCCGGATATTGTATCTCAATTTGGTTAATCAATTTTTCGGCTTTTTGTTTTTTGAATTCTTCATAATCAATTCCACGTTTACCATTACCCGAATTTTCCCACTGTTTAACTTCATCATATTGCATATATGTCATTGCGGTTGCAGTATCGGCAAATTTACCGGAACTGCCTGACGATGGTGTTAAAAACAAATATTCTTGTGGCCATTTCCTCTGATTATATTCAGGGATACTCCAAACGCTATTTTCGTTAAAATGGTAATAGTTATAATTGAAATATTTAAAACTATTAGGTTTGAACGAAAAATAGACCACAAATACAGAAATGCTTTCTTCTAAATCATTTATTCGTGAGCGATATGATTTACGCAACAATTTTGTGTCGGTCATTTTTAGTGTAAGTGACGGGTGAATAGCTGAAATAAAATAATCAGCTTCAATTATCTCACCATTACCCAGAATAGCAGATTCAACTTTACCGTGATTTACTTCCAGCTTTTGAACTTTGCTGTTATTCATTAAGGTTCCACCATTATTTTTTATAGATTCAACTAATAAATCTGCAATTTGTTGACTGCCATTTTTGAATCGATATGCTCCTTCGATTAATGAATTTGTTATTAAAGCATGTATTGCAACCGGTGTTTTATCAGGAATTCCTGCATAAAGCATATTATTACCTGCCAAAACATTTTGCAAAGTTTTATTGGGAGTAATTGATTTTATAAAATCACTAATACTTTGTTCGTAATATTTCTGCTCATTATCTAATCCCAAATTCGGCCTTAAATTGTATAAAGGGAAATGATTACAAATTTCTTTTATTTTCTTTATATATTCTTTAAGTGCATTTTTTTCAGATGGAAAATCATTTGCCAGGGTTTCAACAAAATTATCAAATCCTTGAGCATAAGAATAAGTTTTACCTTCGAAGTTAATTTTATCAAATGCATCCGTATTTAATCGTTGTAATTTTAGTTTATCATTGATTCCAAAATATTTAAAGTATTGATGTAAGTTTTGTCTTTCGCCTAATCCCCCAACATAATGAACTCCGGTATCGAATATTTTTCCATCACGTTTAAAAGTTTGCAAATTCCCGCCAAACCGATGTTGTTTTTCCAAAATACATACATTTTTCCCTTCTTTATTGAGTATATTACCACAAAGCAAACCGCCCAATCCGCTACCTATAATTACAACATCGTACTTTGGCATAATTATTTCTTTAATTTTTAGCTAATTATTATTCTTATTTTCTTTGAGCCTTTGAGTCTTGATGGCTATATTTATTTTGCCACAAAGGCACTAAGACACAAAGAATTCACAAAAAAATGGCATAGCATCATTTCTTTCTAATTATATAAACAACATTAGATGTTAGTTTTGTTTGATCTACAATTTCAACGTCCATATTGTGCTTTTTAAATATCTCAAAAATATCGTCTGAAGATATAAAATATAGTTCTTTCGACTCACTAATAGTTTTGTTAAAACCAAAAACTTTTGTAGAGAATAATTCTGTAAATTTTGTTCCTTTATGACGGTCTTTTAACTTGCTATTAGCATCACGAATAATAATCATTCCATTATCATTCAGGTTATTGATGCAATTTACAATTACAGTTTCCTGATCTTTTTTAGGGATATAATGTAACACATCACTCAATAAAAATACATCAGCTGGTTTAAATTCATATTTTATAATATCGGCACATTCGAAATTTACCTTCTCATTTTTCGACGGACAATTATTTGCAACTAAAATTTTTTCACTATCGTGATCTATTCCTGTTACAATTCTTTCATCCGAAACGAAATGAAGCATGTATGATAAATAACCATATCCACATCCGATATCATAGATTATACCTTTGCGCGGTATCAAAGAATTAAATAATTCATAATTATTCTCCAGTTTGAGTTTTACTTTCAGGTACCATTCCAAAATCGGACCTTTGTATAAATAGTTTTTAATAAGTTGATTACGATAATATTTTGTTCCTTCCAATTCCAGTCTCATTTGATTGTACTCTTCTCTGAAATATCGTCCTGTTTTCTTAGCTCTTTCCGAATAATTTGTTCCATAATTTTTATTGTCAGGAGCAATTCGATCTAAATATTTAACTGTTACAGTTGCATTTTTTACTAATAAATCATCACCTTTTGTCATACAATAACCGGTACCATGCATAACAATTGGTAAAATATCCAGATTAAGTTTTTCTGCTAAATAAAATGCTCCCTTATGAAAACGTTTCATTTTATAATTAACTGACCGGGTACCTTCGGGATATACTAAAATTGAGAATCCTTCTTTTACCTTTTCTCTAAGTTTAGGAACCAGCGTTTCGTAACCTTCCGAAAATGGATAAAAATCTGCCATTTGAACAATACGTCCGTAAATTTTACTTTTTTGAACCCAATTATTTGTTAAAATAATAATTTTGGAACTAATGGACATATTGTAAATTAAATCAAGATGTGATTGATGATTGCAAATAATAATGCAGGGTTTTCTTAACTTTTCTTTATTAGGATTTATTATTTTTTTACGAATATTAAACATTCCATAGTAAAGTGCCTTAGTAGAATAACTCATTGAATAATTAAGGAATAGTTTTAATTTTTTATTTTTAATTCCAAATACTTTACTAAGTATAAATCCTGTAAAAGTTATATATATTGATCCTACAACAAAAATACTCCAGGCAATAATGGAGTTTAAAAGTTCCTGAAACGAGAAAGCTATTTTACCCTTTTTCTTACGATTTAAAATAAATAATTTGAATAATGCAGGTTCAATAGTATAGGAAATTATTATTACCGATAAAATTCCGATTATTGAAAGCAAAGCCATTGATTTTAAGGCAGGATGCTTTGCGAAAATCAGGACTCCGATTCCGGTTATAGTTGTTACTGCTGATAAGAAAATAGATGTTTTATAAGAATTAAGGTTTTTAACTCCATATTTGTATTCCTGTATCATTCCACGCATAATGAAAATAGAATAATCTATTCCTAAGCCAAAAATAAAAGTTGAAATTATGATGTTGAAAATGGTGAATTTGATTCCGAATATTCCCATTATTCCTAAGGTCCAAATCCACGAAATTACCATTGGGATAAAAGTGAGAAGTGCCAGTTCAATTCTACCGAACGATAACAGAAGAATTAAGAAAACAATGATTAAAGAAAGTTTAACCAATAAATTAAAATCATCTTTTAATACACGAACCAGGTTATCGGTCATATACTTTTTATCGAATACTACCAAATCTTTTTTATCGGCAAATGTTTCATAAATGAAAGGTTTGTTCGATTCGTCAGCCTTTAAAATACTTACAACTGTAGTAATATTTTCGTTTTCGGTTATATATTCATCTAAAAACAGCTTTCTTAAATCACCTAATTCATCTGAATTTACAGTGTTAAATTCTTTATTGAAAAGATTATAAAAAGATGAGAAAGCATCGGGTTTAAATTTGTATTTTTCGCCTGACGTTTGAAGATTCAGTTTCAATTGATCAATTTTTTCAGGAGTCCAGAATGTATTCCAGCGTTTGATTCTTTCTTTTTGAAGCGAATCTGAAATTAGAATTTTACTTATCGATGTATATTGATTTATTATACCTTCTTGTTTTAGTTTTTCAAGATCCGAAATGGCTTTTTCGCTGTTTATTAAAGCTTCTTGTAAGTTGTCTCCTGTACTAATCAGATAAACTGATTTGAGCGTAACATTGGCAATTTTATTAAGATTATCTTCGGCTTCCTTTAACTCCTCAGATAAGTAGCTCATTTTATCCATATCGCCATCAAAGGAAGTTTTGCCTGAGAAAAATATTGAAACAATGGTGAAAGCAATAATTCCCCAAATCAGGTATTTGTTTTTTTCGTATGGATATGATGTAATCTTTTCTACTAACGATTTTTGATGGTTTTTAGCATTCTTTTCGTAATCTTTTTTCTTTAGAAAATGTGGTAATACAATTAATGAAAACAGAGCGGCAGCAACTACACTTATAGCTGCAAACATTCCTAAATCCTGAAGAGCTTTGGAACTAACAAATAACAAACACATAAATGCAGATGCTGTTGTCAGAGTGCTCATCAATATCGGCGTTGCAATATCTTTTATTACCTTTTTTACATCGCCAACAGTTCGGAAATGTGTAAATAGATGTAATGAATAATCAACTGTAATTCCAAGTAGCACAGAACCAATACCCAGCGAAATAGCCGATATTTCACCTTTTATCAGATAAAGAATTGCTAAGGACAAACTACCACCAAAAATAGCCGGGAGAAACAGAATGAGGAAAATACTCTTCTTTCGGAAAAATAAACTCATAAATACTAACAGTACAATTAATGCCATAGTAACCGTAAGTTTTATATCCTTTTTAATACGATTAGCATTCCCAACCGCTACAGCAGCGGCACCATAATATTGAGCATTTATTTCATGATTAAATTGAGTTTCAAGGCTATCAATGGTTCGATTAAGAGTCTGTATTAATTTCCCGTTTTTTTTTGTTTCTCCTGATGGAAAGGCCGATGTTATAAATATATTCAGGTTCTTTTTATCCTTTGTGAAAATGCGATTATTGTAAATATTATAATTATCACCAATCTGAAAAGTGTTTAATTTTTCAAGAATAATAGGAGTGAAATGAAGCGGATCTTTCATTATAAATCGCTTCATAACCATACTTGCCGGTGATATTAGTGTTTTAAAATTGTTTTTGACTGAATTTTCAACGGAAGATTGCTTAATTAAGCTGTCAATTTTTTTATAATCTTTTTCTTCGAGAAATACAGGAAGATTGTCGAAGAAAACATCATATACATCGTACATGATTTTTTCTGATACCTGATAGTTAATATCTTTAATTAAATCGGGTTGATATTTTGTTAGCTTGTTATTTAGCTGATCGGCAAATTCGATTAGTTTTTGGGGATCGGAAGAAAGGTTGGAATCGTTTAATGCAATGTTTATAATCAACTTATCCATAAAGTTGATATTTTGCGAAACCATGCTTATTTTCTGAATATTTTCATCAGACGGAAGCATTCTTGTAATATCTTCTTCAAATCTGATTTTTGTTACAAGCCATGCCGATGAACCAAATATAACCAGAATCAAAAATATAAATGTGATTTTAAATTTTCGAAATATTTCGTACAAACCATTAAATAAATTCGACATATTAATTTGTGATTAATACAGATGATATTTTTTTATCTTAAATCCGTATGTATATTATTAACCGCAAAGTGCGCAATGTCTTTCGCAAAGTTCGCAAAGAATCTAATGTGATTTTTTTCTTTGAGATATTTGCGATCTCGAAAGCTTTCGGGACTTAGCGTTCATTACAGTTTCATAATTTTTTATATTAATTATTCTTTTTTTGTTTCAGTTCTTCAGATAGTTTTGATATATCTATTTCAATTTCTTTTAAACTGTTTTCTTTCTCAATCTGTTTTTGATTTTCTTTATATTTTTCAAATTCTGTTTTTGATTTTTCAACTGCTTTTTGATGACTTATTTTACCTGCGTGGGTTAATAGTTCTCTTCCATTTAGTTGCAAAATAACATCTAATCTTTTAATCCAATCTTTCATATACATTGGTGTATTCTGTTGTGCCATAGTTTCTGCAAATGCAAGGTATTGTTCAACTATTAAACCAAGAAGTTTAATTTCGTCTTCATTTAGGTAGTTTTTTGCAATACTGACTTCGTTCTTTTTTATTATAGTGTTTTTGTCTTTGTTGTATGATTGCATTCCTAAAAGTGGTAAACTTGCATTAATTCTACGATAAATTAATTC
>DAOWML010000138.1 GCA_030643125.1 Bacteroidales bacterium | reverse complement strand
TAATATCGCAAGCTTCAGAAGATGGTATTAAACTTAAAAAAGATATTATTTTTATTGCTTATTCAGCTGAAGAGTTAGGATTACACGGATCGGATTATTATGTTCAGAATCCTTTATTTCCGTTATCTAAAACAAAAGTGCTGTTCAACCTCGATATGATTGGTCGTGATATGGATGATGACCCCGAAAATTCAAACAGGGTGTTTTTATTAAAATGGAAAGGTGGAGCTAAATATATTAAAAACGTCGAAAAGTTAAATAAGGAATATACCAATTTAACTGTTGATAAATCACCAGGTATGAAGAATCGTATTTTATGGACTTTTGGTTCTGATCATTACTCATATGTTAAAAATGGTATTAGCAGCGTTGCCTATTTCACAGCTTTACACGATGATTATCATACCCCTGGAGACACACCCGATAAATTAAATTACGATAAGATGAATCGAATTATTCAATTAGTATTTCTAAACCTGTTAGATATATCAACTGAAAATTAAGTTATGAGTTCGGTATAACATTTTAATTCCCCCTAAAATTCTTCTCCTTCACTCATATCATCCATATTGCCATTTCGTTTTCTTTCCGGCTTGTAATTATTTATTTTAAAACTTAATGTCAATGTTACAAAAGGAGTATCCGGCTCGTAATGTGAATATGAATAAAAATCATCACCTTCATAGGTAGATGTATGATTCATGGTTGCAAAAATATCTCGAACCTGTAGTGTTGCTGATAATTTATTTTTATAAAAACTTTGTTTCACTGCCAAATTCGTCATAAAGTAACCATCTCGTTCACCTTGCGCAGTAATTGTCGGGCTATTGTACATTCCATTTAACTGAACTCTTGTGGTTTTCCCAAAACGTAATGTATTATTAAATCGTGCATTCCAGTTAAAACTACTTTCAGAAAAATCTTTTCCGTCAAGTTCTCCTTCAACACGATAATCATAAATATTACCCATTAAATCGATATGCCACCATTTTTGAACATCTACACCCAACATCAATTCAATACCCAAGGAATAATCGTTCCCAACATTTTCGAAAGTTGTTAAATAAACATTTTCGGCATAAACACTTTTGATTCTTTCAATTTTATTATTTGTAACCCGATAATATGCTTCAGCTGAAAATGAGTTTCTTCCAAATTTATTAAGATAGCTTAGTTCATAAGAATCAATGTACTCAGGTTTTAGATCAGGGTTTCCAATTCTTACATTATAAGCATCTGTCCAGGTTAAAAATGGTTCAAAATGCCAACCTCTTGGCCGTTCGATTCTTCTTGTATAACTTGCCATTGTCTGTTGATCTTTTGGTAAATTATATGACATATGCACAGTTGGAAAAAGATCCCAACGATCAATTACTGAACTTTCGCCTGTTTCAACCAATTTAATTTCACGAAAAGTATATTCGCCACGAAGTCCACCCTGATAGCCAAAGTTGCCAGTTTCACCAGAGTACAAAGAATACAAAGAATGTATATGCCTATCGTGAGTTACATCATGCCTGAATTCGTCCATGTAATCATAAACCTGAGTAACAGGGTTATACTGATACATTTCAGCAAGTTGGTCGCTATCTTCAATTCTGGTTTTATAACCTGCCTCGAATTTATTATTTATCCTAAGTGGCAGGGTATAATCTATTTGGAAATTATAGTGTTTTCTCGGGCCGGATTCTAATGAACGTTGTCCACTGGTTAAAATACCGCTATCATTAATAAGTTGATTAGACGTTTCTTCATCAAAATCGCGCGAACTATAATTAAATAATGAATTAATTTCGTGCCCTTTCTTCATAAATTTATGATTAAATCCTAAGCTTAATGAATAAAATAAGCCACCACGATCTGTAATATACTCACTTGTATAAGCTTCATTTGTTGTAACCGGAATTGTATAATCCTGATAATCTGCAAAATTTGACCTACTCATATTCCAGTCTCCAACTCTCGCGTTAAAGTTGAGCGAATTTCTTGGATTAAAAGTTAAATCGAAACCGGTTTTTACATTATAAGTTCGTTTTTCGCGGTTAAAATCGCCATCGGATAATAAGTGCGAAGTAGTGTCATTAAATAAAGTCTGATTTTTCGTTTCGAAACTTCCTTTCCAATACCGGTTATTAAAATCAGCACCCACGTAAATATTTAATCTTTCTTTTCTCCAGTTTATAAGAAAATCACCACCATATCTTTCGTATATCCCTGCATTTAAATTTACAATACCATTAAATCCTTGCAGTTTATTCTTTTTAGTGATAATATTAATAATCCCCGAAGTGCCATCCGGATCGTATTTTGCCGAAGGGTTTGTGATAACTTCAATATTTTCAATGGCACTTGCCGGAATCTGGCTTAAAGCATCGCTGGCATCAAGTACTGTTGGTTTATTATCGATTAATACAGTAAAACTTGTGCTTCCACGTAAGCTTACATTCCCGTCAATATCGACTGTTACCGAAGGAATGGTTTCCAATATTTCAACAGCTGTGCCTGAAGCAGATGTATGTTGCTGGCTTACATTAATAACTTTTTTATCAATTTTATATGTCATTGTTGGCCTATCAGATACAACAACCGCTTCAGCAATATTTTCAATCGATGGTTCTAAATTAATTTGACCTAAATCAACAATTTTATTATCCGGCCTTATGGCTACATCGTGCAAGGTTTTAGTTTTATATCCAATAAATGTAATTTCAATCTTGTACTTACCAAAATCAACATCTTTAATTTTAAAAAATCCTGTTTCATCTGTAATAGTTCCATTTACAACTTGATTATCTTTTTTTCTGGTCATTGAAATTGTTGCATATTCTAATGGTTGATTTGCGTTGGCATCAAATACAAATCCTTTCAAACAACCTCTACTACCGGATTCTCCAGAAATTTCATCAGAATAAACATTTATTGATAGTAATATAAATAAAACAGAGTAAATAATTCGATTCATCATTTTATTAAATTTATAGTTAAACTACTGAGTATAAAAAACAAATAAAATCAACTTATGTTGATTTCACGTTTTAGACACTAAGACAAACAAATTATTACACTGGTTTAAAAGAAATTTAATAATTTATTTTTACGGTAATTGTTTAGGCTGACTTATTCATGTTTTGGGCTAAAGACCCGCTTTATTAGCTAGTTAACTAAGAAGTTGTCTGAAAAAAAAACCAAATGTATAAATCTAATAATTTTTATCTTTATGTGTAATAGTCACGGGGGGACTTGCGGATTTAAGGTACTATTTATACCATTCTAACTTCAAATTCAATTAATATCTTTCATTGAAAGTTGTATTCTTTTTCTTGCCAAATCAATTTCAAGAACTTTTACTTTTACGTGTTGATGTAATTTAACAATTTCGTTTGGATCTTTAATAAACCTGTTTGCTAATTGCGAAATATGAACCAATCCATCTTGTTTAACACCAACATCAACAAAAGCACCAAAGTTTGTAATGTTTGTTACAATTCCGGGCAATTCCATTCCAACATGCAAATCTTCAATTTTATGAATTCCTTCGGCAAATTCAAATACTTTTATACCTTGGCGTGGATCACGACCAGGTTTTGCCAGTTCTTTCACAATATCATTTAAGGTAGGTAATCCAACATCTTTTGTAACGTAATTTTCTAATTTTATTTGTTTCCTGATATCTTCAGTTTTAATTAAATCTATCACTTCACAGTTTAAGTCCGAAGCCATTTTTTCTACAATGTGATAACTTTCAGGATGAACAGCACTATTATCCAATGGATTTTCAGCTTTATCTATTCTTAAAAATCCTGCAGCCTGCTGAAAAGCTTTATCTCCCATTCTTTTTACTTTTTCCAATTCTTTCCTTGAGTTGAAAGCTCCATTTTCTTTCCTGTAATCAACAATATTTTTTGCTAACTGCGGGCCAAGACCTGAAATATAAGTTAACAAGTGCTTACTTGAAGTATTTAAATTAACACCAATAGTATTTACACTACTTTCAACAACCTGATCCAATTTGCCTTTTAGTTTATTTTGATCCACATCATGTTGATATTGCCCTACACCAATTGACTTGGGATCTATTTTAACAAGCTCTGCCAATGGGTCCATTAACCTGCGACCAATAGACACAGCACCACGCACGGTTACATCATATTCAGGAAATTCTTCGCGCGCAACCGATGATGCCGAATAAATTGATGCTCCATCTTCACTAACAATAAAAACTCTCACATCCTTTGAAAATCTAATCCTTTTAACTAAAGCTTCAGTTTCACGACTGGCAGTTCCATTACCAATAGCAATTGCATCAATTTTAAAAGTTTCGACCATTGAATCGATCTTTTTCATGGCCATTCCTTTCTCATTTTGCGGTTGATGTGGATAGATAGTTTCGTTATGTAATAAATTACCCTGGGTATCAATACACACTATTTTGCAACCGGTTCTATACCCAGGATCAATTGCCAAAATATTCTTTTGCCCAAGCGGCGGAGCTAATAAAAGCTGTCGTAGGTTATCAGCAAAAACTTTAATTGCCTCTTCATCTGCAATGTCTTTTGATGAATTCTTAAATTCTGTTTCCATTGATGAAGACAAGAGTCGTTTATAACTATCTTTAACAGCTTCACGTACTTGTTCCGAAACATTATATACCCCACTAACAAACTGATTTTCTAATATTTCTAAAGCCTTTTCCTCATCAGAAGAAATTGCAACTTTCAAAAAACCTTCATTTTCGCCTCGTCGCATTGCTAATAATCTATGCGAAGGGCAGCGTTTTAATGGTTCTTCCCACTCAAAATAATCTTTAAACTTTATTCCTTCAAGTTCTTTCCCCTTAATTGCTTTAGATTGAATTTTTGATTCCTGTTGAAATAAACGACGAATACTATTACGTGCTCTTTCGTTTTCGTTAATCCATTCAGCAACAATATCACGAGCTCCTTGTAAAGCATCATCAGCAGTTGGAACTTCATTATTAATAAATTGCTCAGCTTTACTAATAATATTAAGCTCTTGCTGTTTCATTATTATTTTAGCCAAAGGTTCCAGTCCTTTTTCTTTAGCTTTTGTGCCCCGGGTTTTCTTTTTAGGCTTATATGGAAGGTAAATATCTTCAAGCTCAGTTAAAGTATGAGCTTCCTCAATACGTTTTTTTAAATCATCTGTTAACTTCCCCTGCTCATCAATTGATTTTAGAATTGTCTCTCTCCTGCTATCAATTTCTAACAGTTTTGTAAACTGATCTTTTATTGTGGCAATTTGAACTTCATCTAAACTTCCTGTTGCTTCTTTTCTATACCTACTAATAAAAGGCATTGTTGCTCCCTCATCAAATAATTGAAGTGTATTTTTTACCTGCCAGTCTTTCACAGAAAGGCTGGTTGATATTTTTAAGATATGATTTTCGTTCATAGTTCAATTAATATTTAAGAAAAGCTAAATTAATGATTTTATCACTTTTTTGATAATAAAGATACCAACAAATAAATCTTACAAAAGTGCAAAGCGGTTTAATAATTGAATCCAAAATTCTAAGTCGAACATTATGAAAACAAAGGTACTGCTGTTAGAACAACTATGTTTTGGTACTAATCCGTTTTAAGGAATTTATGAATTTTCTGAAGTAGCTCCAAACGGTTAATTGGCTTTGAAACATAATCATCGCATCCTGCTGCAATCATTTTGGATTTATCGTCATCCATTGCATTAGCAGTTTGGGCAATGATTGGTAATTCCGGTTTACATTTTTTTATTTGATTTGTTGCTTCCAGACCATCTAAAACTGGCAACTGTATATCCATTAATACCAAATCAATCAGCTCATTACTTTTACAAATATTAACAGCTTGTTCGCCATCTGAAGCATAAAGAAATTTAACCCGGGTATCTTTTAAAAATTTTGTTAATAGCCTATATGATACAACCGAGTCTTCAACAATCAAAATAGTTTTTCCTGACCAAATAAATTCTCTTTGATTATTCATTTTAATAAAAAATGTATTATTACAAGGTATAAGATGAAATTAAGCCCGGGACAATATAAAAAAAATCATACACATAATAAAATAAAAAGAGCAACCATATCGGTTACTCTTTATAAAATATTGTTTATATGATATTTAAACGATTCCTGCAAATCCCATAAATGCAAGTGCTAATAAGCCTGCAACAATAAAAGCAATAGGAACTCCCTTCATTCCTTTCGGAATATTTACCATGTCTAAATGCTCTCGTAATCCTGCAAATATTACTAAAGCTAAACCAAAACCAATAGCATTAGAAATAGCAAAAACAACGCTTCCAAGCAAATTATAATCTTTTTGTACTGCTAAAATAGCAACACCTAATACTGCACAGTTTGTTGTAATTAATGGTAAGAAAATTCCTAAAGCCTGGTATAAAGCAGGACTTACTTTCTTTAAAATAATTTCGACTAACTGTACTAAAGCTGC
>DAOWML010000275.1 GCA_030643125.1 Bacteroidales bacterium | reverse complement strand
TATAAAACTTTTGGTTTTACATTTTCTCACATAATAAAATTTTGGCTACCGAAATTATTTTTTGGCTCCTTGCTTCTGATAGCAGAGTTTACCGATTTAAATATTCTAATATATGTATTGGTTGTTTTATACGCAATTCACTTAATATACTTACAGGGAAATGATATAAAGAAATTGAAACAAATGGTATTTGAGAAACTTAGAATAAATAACCGATAATAATTTAATTATTAAATATGGATAATAACCTACAACCAGTTATAGTAATTGTTGCATTCAATAGAATTCATACGCTTCAGCGAATTCTGAACTCATTGAGTGTGGCTGTTTGCCCGGAGGGGACTAAACTTATTATTAGCATTGATAGCGATGGTAAAAATCAGGCTGTTGTAGAATTAGCAGATCAATATAATTGGAAATCAGGAGAGAAGGAGGTTATTTACCACAAAGAAAATTTGGGCATGAGAAAGCACTATAATTTCTGTGGGGATTTATCATACAAATACGGTTCTGTTATAATGTTAGAAGACGATATGGTTGTGTCACCGTATTTTTACAAATTTGCGCAGGAATCACTTAATTATTATCATAACTCGGAAGATATAGCGGGAATATCACTTTATCATTTACCCTATACCGAAGCTGCTAAGCTCCCGTTTATTCCGCTAACGGATGATTCTGATGTTCATTTCACTCAGGTTCCTTGTTCTCTAAGCATGACGTATTGTGCTAACCATTGGAGTAACTTCAGGAAATGGTTTGATTTAAGCCCTGATTTAACAAAAATAAATGGGTTGCCAATGATTGTAACTAAAAATTGGTCGAAATCCTCCTGGAAAAAATATATGTATGGTTACATGGTTGAAAAGAACAAATTTTTTGTTTATCCCCAGGTTTCATATAGTTCCAATTTTAATGATATGGGAACAAACATGGTTAGCAAAACTTATTGGGGACAAGTGAGTCTGCAAATGGTTCCAAAGAAAATTAAATTTAAATCATTGCAGGATTCTTTGAATGTTTACGATGCTTATTCCGAAATTCTTCCCGACAGGCTTAAAAGAATGAATACTGAATTGAAAGACTATGATTTTGAAGTTGATTTATATGGACAGAAAGAAAGCTTCTCGAAAGAATATGTATTAACATCCAAGCAATGTAAAAAAAGCATCAAAGGATATGAAAGAGCAATGAAACCGCAGGAACTAAATATAGTTTATAATATTGAGGGTGACGAATTTCTACTTGCAAAAAAAGAAGATGTAATATTTAGTTTGAAGGACATCCGGAATTTGATATTGAGGAGAATGAAAGTTGAAGAATTTATTAAAATTTTCAATTTTTACTATACTACCGTTTACGATACAAGAATATTAATCAATATTTTAAAACTTCGATCTAAAAAAAGAATAGCTAAATTTTTTGGAAGATAAAATGAAATATTACCATAAAAACAAAGCTGGAACCCTGTATGTGTATGGCAGAATTGTTAAATACCTGTTGCCATGCCTAACTAATTCTAATCATCGTTTATCTGCGAAAATCTGCGTCTGAATTTTTTTACAAAATTTTTCCCTTATTTGGTTTTCTGTTTTTAATGCATACTTGTTGTTAATTGCAAACAAATTTATTTCATAAGTGTAAGTTAAGTCATCCATAGCAACTTGTTTGATTTGAGGCATATTTTTAGTTGATAACCAGGGCATATTTAATAATTCCAATTTAATATTTTCAATAGTGTCATCCGTGCTTTTATCTTTGGATGTATTTATTTTAAAATGATAACCAGCTTTTGATATTTCCGAATCATACCTTACATTAACTTCGTTTAGAAGTTTACTATACGGAACAAAAACAGATTGCCCGTCTTTAGTTTCTATTTGTAATGAAAAGAAATTAAACTTTTGAATTTTACCTGAATAATCTTTTGTTTGTAAATAATCGTCAACTGAATAATTGCCTTGAAACTTAAAGAGGACACCGGCAACAATGTTATTTAATGCATAGATGGAAATCCAGAAGATAATAAATATCAGGACAGTAAGTACCCCAATTGCCAGTATTTGATTTCTGTGAAGGAAGAAGTTCGCTGCCCAAATTAAAAAAATTATCCAGGCAAACATTTCAATTATTGAAACATAGTGTGAAAATGATTTTACCAGGGAAGATTTATTTTTAAATACACGAAATAAATATTGAATAAACCTGAAAAAAATAAATATTGCAAACGTTAAGAGTATTAACGTTAAGATTGCATTGCCCGATATGTTTAATTCTGTTATATCCATTAATGACAAATATTAGTTGTTGTTATGGTTAAGTTGTTGATACTGTATGTCTTTAGGAAGTTCCAATTATGTTAACTTTTTCAGTTCGTTATTAATATGTTTTTCTAATCAATAAAATAATACTTTTCACCTATGAGAATTCTCTTTTGTCGGGTTTCAAAGCAAAAGCCATTTCCCAATTCAATAATAAATTCCTGCAAATGGTCTAAAAGGGCTGTTTCCAAATCAGACTCTTCAACAACGTCTTTGATTTTTAGATTGAGGAATTCAAAAGCATAAATATTTTTTATTATATCCGTGGCTTTTTGGGGAGACGTATTTTGTTGAACCAGTTCAGAGAGCTTTTCCGGTTTAGCAGACAATCCGCTACGCTCATAAAATAAACTGGATATTTGTCTTTTAAGTTCTCTTACGCTCCATATCCCTTTGATACATTCTATTTCGTAGAAGGTCCGCTTTAGGCCACCATCAATCCTGATTAGCTGTTCGAGATGAGTATATGATAGTTTCGTAATAATGTGTTTTCCATTTACTTTATTTTCAAGAGAATCAGATTCGATGGTCAGTGATCCCCGAATCTGTTCGAGTGGTAAAAATGGGGTCAGCGACCCCATTTTTCCTTTTTCTTCTAAAAGTGGGGTCAGCGACCCCACTTTTTTGTTTTCAAAAAGATAATTTCCAACTTGTGGATATAATTTGTAGAACAATCTAAAATTGTGCAAAGAGCGAGTATCAATACCTCTTATTTCCTTTAATTCCATTGCTAAATTTGGAATAAGTTTATTTCCATACTCAGCTCTATCCTTCCCTTTTTGCTCATATTCAACAATGTAATGCCCAATCAACCAATTTCTGATAGTTAATGATTGATTTACAGCATTAGCAGCTTGTTGCTGCAATTGATCATGAACAACAGTTATGTTTTGAATAAGTAGCTTAAAGTCTTTCATGGAATCAAATATTTATTTTACTAAATCAACTCCCTGCTTTGTAATTTATTTAATATGTGAGGATAAAAATATCTGTTAAGTTCATAAATATTATCGGATAATTCATCTACAAAACCTGTGCGTTTCAGATACATCAATTTATCCTGAACGATTTCTTTTTTATCCTTAGTGATTCTTTCCAGTTTAGAGAGGCTTAACTGCCTGTGAATAACAAATTGTGATAAGTAAATATAGGTTTCGGTGTCAAGGTGGTCCAGGATCGAAACATCAGGTAATTGAGGTGTTTTGATGAAAATTGTATCATCTTTAAAATTGATAATATTAGCAATCCATTGTTGAAGCGCAACTCCTACATTTCCTCTCGAGTAATTAAAGTATTTCGTAATAATGCCTGCAAGCACTGAAGGGCTAAGCTTATTTCGTTTTTT
>DAOWML010000106.1 GCA_030643125.1 Bacteroidales bacterium | reverse complement strand
TAGGCTAATAAATACTCTGTCATTCCTGCGAAGGCAGGAATCTGTTAATTAACAAGTAGATTCCGCAACACCTGCCTGACGCCCGCCTGACGGCAGTCAGGGCAGTCAGGAGTGAGGGATGACAGACCTTTAGAAATTATTAAGTATATAATCAGACATTTATATTAAACAATTTATTCTTTTCGCTGATAAAAACAGAAACAGCAAAGAATTGTTTAAATTTACTATATCAATTTAGTGACATAACTGTTAGGTCTTATGAGCGTCAATTTAAACTTGACATGACACTAATTTAATCTTTTAAATATTGTTATTGTGTAAATTACGATGTTTAATTAAACTATTAATTTATTAAATGATAAATAAAAGTCAGATATTAAAAGAGTTGAGTTTCAAAGCATCGCGAAGCAGCGGGAGTGGAGGGCAGAATGTAAATAAAGTTTCTACTAAAATTGAACTGCGTTTTGATGTTGATAGTTCGTTATTACTTACAGATAATGAGAAGGATAGAGTAAAAATCAAACTAAAAAACAGGATTTCATCTGAAAATATTTTAATTATAACATCAGATTCGGAAAGAACACAATTAGGGAATAAGAAAAAAGCAATAGAAATATTTTTTGATTTATTAGAGAAAGCTTTACGAAAACCTAAAAAACGTATAAAGACCAAACCAACCAAAGCATCCAAGGAAAAAAGATTAAAGAAAAAGAAAATTCAGTCGGATAAAAAACAACTAAGAAAGACTTAAAAACTTGAGCGAGAAACCCGCGACCTTCAGCTTGGGAAGCTGACATTCTACCTACTGAGCTATTCTCGTATGATGTGTAAAATTATAAAAAAGATTAAGATATAATAAATATAGGCTATAGTTTAATTTTGTGTGTTAAACTTGGCGCGTTCTTAGTGTTTTTGTGTCTTAGTGGCAATGAAAATTTCGCCACCATCCCGAAATTTTCGGGACTAAGTCACAAAAAAATCACAAACACGCATTCCAACGCTATTTTAAACTTAAGCCTAAATATACAATTTCTATTTTTTTAATTTTTCAATATCATTTTTCATATCCTGAATCATATTATGTAATTTTCTTATGTTTAATTCACCAGGTTCGGGTAAATTAAAACTTATAAAACCTAATGCCTTCCACACTTCATGCACATCTTCAATTTTTAAAGAATAAGTATTGTATTCCGAATTATCTGATTTTAAAATAATTTCACCAGAATCATTTATTTTATTATATAAACGTTTATAAACTGTTCCATCATCTTTCGAAATTAAGATATATGGTTTGCCATCATATATTTCTTCCCAGTTTGCCAGATATTCACAAATTATGTAAGAACCTGATTTTATTGGCTCCATACTATCACCTTTAATTTGGAATACCCTGTAAGTTCTTTCTTTACTTAG
Source organism: Bacteroidales bacterium (assembly GCA_030643125.1). GTDB lineage: Bacteria > Bacteroidota > Bacteroidia > Bacteroidales > UBA12077 > UBA12077. The sequence continues at coordinate 6,067 of DAOWML010000106.1, read as the reverse complement.
CTCAATCAGTGGTAAAGAAAAATGAGGAAGTTCTTCTATATAACCGGGAGCAGCGTATCCTTTTGTATAACCAGCTGAAGCTTGAATAGGGACTGTTGCTATTAGTTCCTTATCTTCTTTGTCAACAATGGTACTAATAACCCGCAAATTATCACCTTTAACAAAACCAGTTAGGGCTGTAGTTTTTGCATCTTCCCAAAGTTTGGTTTTGATAAGATTATCAATGGATACACTAAAAAAGTAAGCAATATCCTGAAGAACAGACAATTTAGGAGCCGCTCTGTTCTCTTCGTAAGAGCCTATCATAGCACGATTTACACCAATATTTTTAGCCAGCTCTTCTTGCGTTAACCCTTTGGTTTTACGTAAGTATTTGATATTCCGTCCTATATATTCCATTTCTATGCTTTTAGAAGTTAGCTGTTAGCTTTTAGTTGCATGTTTTATTTTACTTATTAAGCCATTAATCATTTTTTGTTCATTGTTTAGTAATTCAAATATTGGATTTAGATGCTCTTTTGTAACAAACTCCAACTCATCTATTATAATTAATTGTGTTTCTAGTTCAAAGGATGATCCTATTGCTATTTCTAAAAATCTCTTAAATTCAGTTTCACTATTTCTTGCGCAACCCTCAGCTATATTTGATGGTACTGATACTGCAGCTCTACATATTTGACTTTTTAATCCAAATTTTTCTTCAGGGGGTAGTAATTCTGCTAGTTTATAAATCCTTTTTACTAATTCTATTCCTTCTTTCCAGATGTTTAGTGATCTAAAATTTCTCATAGTTGTTTTTATTTATCTAAAAGCTAATAGCAAATTGCTAAAGGCTATATTAAAAGTAAAATTTATGCTAATATAATAAAATTACTAAACAAATTAGTCTTAATGCAGATTATTTTAGTATATTTGCTAATATACTTAGCATAGATTTTTTGGAAAATGAAACCTGAGACTGTAAATAAACTAAAAATTTCGGCAAATGCAGCCAAATATGATGTTTCTTGTGCATCAAGTGGAAGTAACAGACCAAATAATGGTAAAGGACTAGGTAATACCAATCCATGGGGAATATGTCACAGTTTCACAGAGGATGGCCGATGTATTTCCTTATTAAAATTGATGCTAACAAATTATTGTATTTACGATTGTGCTTATTGTATTAATCGTAAAAGTAACGATATTCGAAGAACAACTTTTTCTGTTAAAGAAGTAGTGGATCTTACCATTGAGTTTTATCGAAGAAATTATATTGAAGGTCTTTTTTTAAGTTCCGGAATAATAAAAAATCCGGATTATACAATGGAACGTATGGTTAGTGTGGCAAAAGACTTGAGGTTAAAACAAAATTATAATGGTTATATTCATTTGAAATCGATTCCTGGATCAAGTGATGAATTGCAGCAACAAGCTGGTTTATATGCCGATCGCTTAAGTGTAAATATTGAGATTGCTTCAGAATCAAACCTTAAAATGATAGCTCCTGATAAAAGTTTTGCGAGTATTCTTAATCCGATGAATACGATCAAAAACAAAATTATTGAAAATAAGGAGGAGCGACGAAAATTCAGGCATGCGCCACGATTTTCTCCTGCCGGTCAGAGTACACAATTAATTGTTGGAGCAACACCGGATAGCGACCAAAGAATTTTAAATCTTGCCGGTAATTTATATAATTCAAAAAACCTGAAAAGAGTTTATTACTCCGGTTATATTCCGGTAAATAACTACGATAAAAGATTACCTGCACTTAATGAGCCACCGTTAAAAAGAGAAAACAGGCTGTATCAGGCCGATTGGTTATTTAGGTTTTATCATTTTTCCATTAACGAAATAGTAAATGATGATCATCCTGATCTTGATTTGGAGATTGATCCTAAGCTAAGTTATGCTTTACGCAATCCATGGCTATTCCCTGTAGATATCAATAAAGCAAATTATGAAACTATCTTAAGAGTACCGGGAATTGGTGTATTATCTGCTAAGAAAATTATATTAGGAAGAAAATATAGTAAACTTAATTTATCTAATTTAAAAAAGATTGGAGTAGTACTAAAGAGAGCGAAATACTTCATAACCTGCAATGAACTAAAGGCTCCAACAATAAACGAACTTTTACCTGAAAATGTCAGAAAGATTTTTTTAAATGAAAATAAACCAGCTAAACAATTCAAGAAATCATTTTACAAACAATTGAGCTTATTTCCTGTAAACTAAATAATTAAGAGATGAATTTATTTATATACGATCAAACATTCGAAGGTTTATTAACTGCAATACATGATGCTATTGATTTAAATATTAAACCCGACAAAATTATTAGCACTAAATTTTTTCAAGATGATTTATTTGCTACAAAGTACGATATAGTAACGGATTCAGATAAATTTGACAAAATATGGAATCAGATAAAAGAAAAATCAAACGAACAAAATTGTCAACGAATCTTTAAGGCTTATTTATCAGAAACATCAGATATTGAAATGATTATATACAACTATATTAAGTTAATTATTGATACACCATATAATGTGGAGGTTAATTTTAGCGAAGATTCTGTTATTAAAATAAATAATATTCAAAAAAAAATAGGTAGAGAAGCTCAAAGGGTGTTAATGTTTGTTCGTTTTCAGAAAACCGTAGATGATATCTATTATGCATCTTTCGACCCAAAATACAATGTAATTCCGCTTACAGTAGCCCATTTCAGAAATCGTTTTGCAGATCAAAAGTGGGTAATTTTCGATACCCGACGAAAGTTTGGGTATTATTATGATTTAAAAAATGTTCGGGAAATTACAATAGGGAATCAAAAAGTTAATTTTGAATCAGGTAAAGTAGATAATGATGTTTTACATGTGAGTGAAAAATTATTTCAAAAGCTCTGGAAGGGTTATTATGACACAATAAATATTAAAGAAAGAAAAAATATAAAAGTTCACATGCAATTCTTACCTAAACGATTTTGGAAATATCTTCCCGAAAAAGATTTTAAAAACACACTTGTAATGAGTTGATAATAAGTTGTATAAATTTTTACGATAACTATAATATCGCATTTAAAGTTGAATAATATATTCTCTTTTTCTGATATATATCCTTTTTTGTTAGATTTGCTTCTTAATTATCATTAAAAGTTGATGTATTTCTCTATTATAACTAACCAGATATTAATTCTTGCACTACTTGCCATAATAGGCGTAGTTGCTACTAAACTGAAAGTAATAACCGAAGAAGTTAAAAACAGCATTGCATCTATTGTTTTTAACATTACGCTACCGGCTCTTATAATTACTTCGGTTTCTCATGTTGAACTTAATCGCGAAATTCTTAATAACAGCCTGTTAGTATTTATCTTATCGCATGTTGGCATTATTTTACTCTATTTTACAGGGAAAATATCCAGAACACTTTTAAAACTTAAAGATAAAAAAGGGAACATTCATTTAATACATACAATGCTCGGGAATGTTGCTTTTTTGGGTTATCCATTGTTTTCAGCTCTCTTTCCCGGTGGCGAAGGCTTACTTTATGCTGTAATTTTTCATCTTACACAGGATATTTATATTTGGACCATCGGAGTATTTGAATTTAACAATAGTAAAAACTTAACATTTAAAGAAAGTCTTAAACATTTAATAAATCCAAATACAATTGCATTTGCAATAGGAATCATAATGTTGGCTTTAAACATTAAACTTCCTGAATATATTGATGCTCCGTTTTCCGGATTGGGTAAAACCACCATATACTTAGCGATGCTTTATATTGGAGCTGTTTTAGCCCAAAATCCGATGGTTGCAGCTTTCAGGAAACCTGAGATTTATATGCTCGTTTTTAATAAAATGTTATTTATTCCATTCATTTTATTGCTTATAATTAATATAATTTCTTTGGTATTTAATATTCATATTGGAAATATTGCTAAAACAGTTGTTGTAATGCAAACCGCTATGCCGTGTATGGCAATGGTTGTTGTTTTGGCAAAAAAATATGGGAGTGACGATATCCACGCTACCGAAAACCTGTTTTTATCAACCATTTTATCTTTAGCTACATTACCATTGATTTACTTTATTATACAAATCTTATAAATAATTTTACTACTCATATCTTGACTTTTTGTCAAATAATAATTACCAATTTAGAAAAATTTGCATTTTTTTCTTTTTACGAATAGGGTAAACCGATCTTTTATCATCTATTAAATAGAAAATAAAATAAATGATATAAAAGTTTTGGTTTGAGGGTGAAGGTTAGTTATTTAACAGAGTGATTTAGTGAGTACTTATGGTCAGTTTAGAATTGACTGGCCATAAGTTTTAAAAACAGATAATTTTGTAAAGAGAAATATATTTCATTATTTTAATACAATAATTGATAGCATAAATATATGATTCCTTCAGACAAAAAGATTTTAAGTAGAATTAAAGAAGGTGATATTAAGCAGTTTGAGATTCTTTTTAAAGAATATTATGAAAGATTATGCCATTTTGCCATAAAATATGTGAAGAATATTGAACAATCGGAAGGAGTAGTACAAGACACTTTTTATAATATCTGGAAGAATCATAGAACCTTAAATATAACAACATCGCTTAAAGCATACTTATATACTGCAGTTAGAAACAACTGTTTGCAGAAATTACGAACACGTTCTTTGGATATTAAATACGAGAATTATTATAAATCTCATTATGTAAATGAAAGCATTAGTCCGGCTGATGAGTTAGATGCTAAGGAATTATCAAAAGTTATAAATAAAGCATTAAATACGCTGCCTGAAAGATGCCGTAAAATTTTCAAAATGAGTAGATATGAAGGCTTAAAATACCATGAAATTGCTGATGAACTTTCAATATCAATTAAAACAGTTGAAGCAAACATGGGAAAAGCACTAAAGCATTTCAGATTGTATCTGAAAGATTATGCAGAAGCTGTTTAAATAATTTAAGGGGGATTTATGAAAACAAATAATAACATAGCAAATTGGGACCTGATTGCAAAATATTATGCAGAAGAATGCAACCAGGAAGAGATTGATGAATTATTTAAATGGAGAAACGAAAATAAAGAAAACCAAATATTATTTAATCAGGTAAAACAGGACTTGGAAATTATTAATTTAAATAAATCGATGAATAAAATTAACGTAGACTCGGCTTGGAAGAAATTAAAAAACAGGATTCAGGAGGATGAACAAAATCTACCGGTAATTGAAGAGGAGAAAGTAAGATTTTTCGCGTTTCCTGCTGTACTGAAATTTGCAGCAAGCATAGTGATATTACTGGGTATTGGATTCTTTTCTACAAAAATCTATCAAAAGATTGCTAATAAAAGTATTACTCTTGAATATGCATTATTAAACGAATTGGACAAGGAAATAGTATTACCTGATGGAAGCACAGTTGTATTAAACTCAGATAGTAAAATATCTTATCCAAAAGTCTTTGCTTCAAATGAAAGAAGAATAGAACTTGAAGGTGAAGCATTTTTTGATGTAACAAAGAATCCTGATCAGCCTTTTATTATAGAAGCTAAAAATGCAGAAGTTAAAGTTCTTGGAACATCATTTAATGTAAATGCAAATATTCCCGGAAATAAGGTAGAGGTTTTTGTTGAAACAGGTTTGGTTCAGCTATCCAGAATGAAAAATGGTGACGAGAAAATCCTGATAAATTCTGGTGATATAGGAGTTTTAAGTACAGATAAGTTAACTAAAGAAGAAAATCATAATCAGAATATAATTGCATGGAAAACTAAAGAGATTGTATTCCACGAAGATAATTTAGAAATGGTAATTAAAACTTTAAATAAAGTTTACAAAACTAACATTGTATGCAAGAACCCGGACGTGTCAGAGTTAAGATATACGTCTACTTTCAAGGATCAACATATTGATTCTATTTTAAATGTTATTTGCCTGACTTTTAATTTAAAAATTGAAAGTACTGAAGATCGAATTTATCTTGTAAAACATGATAGTTAATTACTGATTTAAACTAGGGGGTGTACAACAAATTTCCTTTTTTTGTGTATCTTAGAGTCTTTGAGCCTTAGTGGC
>DAOWML010000101.1 GCA_030643125.1 Bacteroidales bacterium | reverse complement strand
CAGGTCATTTCTTTTAATTGCATTACTTTGCGTAACATTTTATTCTGCAGTATTTCCATTTATGCAATATGCTCCGGATCTTTTAATTAATAAATTCAATTTTACATATAATCTTCCCGAGAGTGCAACTATAATGGTATTGGGGAGCAAAACTTTAGGTAACTTATCAATTTATCTTGGGCTATTTATTTTTGCTTTAGCCATAACGTTGGTTCCTTCAAATATAAAAAAGAAAAGTACTAAGATTTTTTCTATTATAGTTATTTTAGTATTATTTGTAACCTTTATTTCTTCGTTTGCCGATACTTTTGGTATGTGGTTAAAGAATGGCCCAAAAACTGCAAGTTTAATTCCGTTAGGTTCAATATTATTTACACCAATTTTTGGGAATCTTGTTGATAAAAAAGGGAAAGCAGCATCATTGATGATTTTAGGTGCATTATTATTGATTTTCGCGCATTTAGCCTTATCAGTATTTAATAGTATTACCCTTGGATATTTAGGATTATTAGCTCTTGGAATTGCATTTTCTCTTGTTCCTGCTGCCATGTGGCCTTCTGTTGCAAAAATTGTTGCCGAAAACAGGTTGGGAACAGCTTATGCTGTAATGTTTACAATCCAGAACTGGGGACTAAATGTTTTCTTTAAAGGAATTGGATGGGTGCTCGATAAAACCAATCCGGAAGTTGTTGCGAAAATGGAAGCAACAAGACAATCTTTAGAAGCACAAGGATTAAGCAATGTTGAGATAAGTGGTATTATGCAGGAAATGCAGCAGGTAACACACGAAATACCTTCGTTTAATTATACTACACCTATATTAATGTTAGTAGGTTTAGGAGTTGTTGCTATATTCTTAGCTTTCTTACTCAAAAAAGCTGATGCTAAACAAGGATATGGATTAGAACTGCCTTCAAGTGCAGAAGCTCCAAATGGAGGAAATAACGAATAATATTTTCTAGAATTGATATATTTTAAAAGCTGTCTGTAAGGGCAGCTTTTCTCATTTTTATTTGTATAATTGTGTTCCTAATAAATTTATAATATGGAAACTTTAAAGAAAAATTTGAACGATTCTAAATTCTTAAGATGGTTCATGCTAATACTTGTTGGTTTTATTTTATTTACTAACTATTATTTTTATGATGCTTTTTCACCATTGTTTTCACTTTTAAGAAGTGAGATGGGATTTACAAATGCTCAATATGGTTTTTTCAGTTCGGCGTATAGCATACCTAATACCTTCCTTGCAATGGCTGTTATTGGTGGTGTGATACTCGATAGGCTGGGGGTTCGTCCAACAGGTCTCATGTTTATATCATTTATGACAATAGGAGCATTGATAACTGCATATGGTGCATCTGATATATATAGAGCTGGTGGATTTGGATACGCTACACTAAGTAATATATTCCCTCAATATTCTCCGGAACTTAAAATGATGCTTATCGGAAGATTCTTTTATGGATTAGGTGCTGAAACAAGTATTGTTGTTATAAGTAAGGTTCTGGTAAAGTGGTTTAAAGGGAAAAATTTAGCCTTAGCGTTTGGCCTTAAAGTTGGCTTTGGACGTTTAGGTACATTTTTAGCTTTTAGAGGGCAACCTTCAATAAGTACTGAACATGGTTTAAATATTGCAATCTGGTTTGCCGCAATGTTAGTATTAATAGGATTATTAGTGTTTATGTTTTATATTATTTTCGATATTAAACTCGATAAGCAAATTGTTAAAAAAAGTGAACTCTCAGAAAAAAATAAGTTTAAATTTTCTGATGTTTTAGGACTGTTTTCTAATAGAGCATATATTTATATAGCGCTTCTGTGTTTAGCTTTTTATTCTGCAGTTTTTCCGTTTAATCAATTTGCTCCTGATTTTTTCCTGAATAAATTTGGCGTTTCACTCGAAGTCAGTGGTAAGATGGCATCATGGATGCCCGCAGCTACTGCTATTATGACTCCTATAATTGGAATGTTTATTGACCGAATAGGTAAAGGTGTAACTGTTATGATTTATGGATCAATTATATTAATTGTAGTTCATTTATCATTTGCTTTAACAATGTTTTCTCCGTATATACTTATGATATTATTAGGTATAGCATTTTCACTAGTGCCCGCTTCTATGTGGCCTACAATGGTGAGTATGGTAAAAGAATCTCAAATAGGAACTGCTTATGGTTTAATGTATTCAATACAGAATTTAGGCTTGTGGGGATTTCCTATTTTAGCAGGACTTATTCTTGATGCTGCAAATCCGGGTAATCCTGAAGTGTTAAATTATAAATATACAATTCTGATGTTTGCAGCTTTAGGCTTATTGGGATTGTTTTTTGCGATAATGTTAAAAAGAACAGATAAAAAATTTAATTTGGGAATTGACCAACCATTAAATAAAAAATAAATACCAGATACAAGTAATAAAAAAGGCACGAATTAATCGTGCCTTTTATGTTAAAAATAAAAGTTTTATTTGGTTACATTAAAAATCTCATCAAACAATTCTTTATTTTCTTTTATTTTATCAGTATTTCCATAAACACAAATGGCATCTTGTGCAAGAATATCAGTTACCATTTGTTCAAAGGATTTAATATCCGCAGCATTTGTAGTTAATACAGCATTTCTCTCCGCTTTTAACTCTTCTATAGTCGTTTTTCTGAAATAACGGCCATATGCTATTGTTCCTCTTTGTGATGCTGTTGTGGGCCTGTCCATGCGCGAAATTGTACCAATAATAAAACGAGTCATCTCTGTTTCGGTAGTTTCAAATTCGTTCAGAAACTTTGGAGAGGCATCATAATTTTCAAGTGTTTCTTTCAGGTTAGGATCACGATACGAGCCAAAGAATACGTCTCCTGATTGACTAAATCCTGTAAAACCTCCATAAGCTCCACCAATTACACGAACTTGATTTCGAATCCACTCTCTTGAAAGAATTTGGTTTAAAACACGCATCTTACCATTCCATTCGTATCCTAACTTTTTAAAGTTGTATCCTTTAATTACATACTGAACCTTTGATGCTGACATTAAACCTTCGTTCTTTTTCGTTAAATCAAATTTCCATTCATTAATTTGTCCGTCACCTTCGGGTAAGGATGAAACTAGAATTTGCAATGCTTCTGTATAAGCCGTATAATCTTCTTCTGAACAGGTTATTGCAGCAGTCATATTTTTTTGATTAAAAAGAATCTCTGCTGTTTCGATAAGTTTTTCACTTACTTCTTTATTTTTTGCATCAAAATTTTCGGTAATGTCTGTTATAAAGTTATAATAATCTAAACCACGGGTTAATTCATCAAACATTCCATCGTTTGAGTAATAGGAGCCTAATCGGGTCATGGCATAACCAATACCATTATTCTTTACATTAGCTTCAACCCTTGATTGATGACGTGTAAGAACTGCCTTTAATCTTTCTACATCATCGTATTTAGATGTATTAAGTACTTCTGCAGCCAGCTCAAATAATTTATTCCCTTTTTCGGTAAAAGCTTTTGATGTAACTATAAAATATGGTAAAAGTTTATCATCGGAGTAGTCTTCCAAATATGTGCTTAAATTTGTATAGAACCCTCCGGTATGTATATTCAACGCATTGTCAAGTTCACCAAATGTATAGTTTTCGGTACTCATTAAGCCTATAATTTGACAAAGTAGATTTGCGTAAGGAATTAATTCTCGAGGAACAGCACGTAAATCAAAATACAAATTAGCATACAAGATATTGTTTGTAAAGTCAGGATGGTATAAAACCGGAATATTTGAAACAGATTTTTCTTTAATATCGTACCATTCAACTTCAGGACTAATATCTGAAAGCGACAACATAGGAATAGTTGCAAGTGCTTCTGGTGTGTCTTCTAGTTTTTGGTATTCTTTAAGCGCTTTTGTTTCTTCAACAAGCTGGATTAATTCCTCTTCGCTTAAACTGGCTTTATAATCGGCTAATTCCTTTTTGATTTGAGCAGATATTTCTTTTTCCAGTCCTGGTTGTGGTTTCAATACCATTAATAAAGCATGAGGATTTTCTATAAATTGTTCTTTTACAATTGTTTCTAATAAGCCATTACTAATACCTTCTTTAACTTTTGCAAGAGGTTTTTCAAATTCTAATCCTAAAAATGGATCATCAGCAAAAAACCACCCTTGGTATGACATCATGATATACATCATTCCTTTTTGTGGTGTATTACCTTCTCGTAAATTAAATTCCATTCGGTTTACAATACCTTCTATCATAGATTTGTCAAAACCTTCTTCACTTACTTTTTGAAGTGTTTCATAAACAATGTTATCAAATTTGTTTTTATCTTCCGGATTAGCATTCTGAACTCTTATTTGAAATATATTTTGTTTTGAATTATCAACAAATGCTCTTACTTCTTTACCAATACCTGCTTCTTGTAATGCAAGACGCAAAGGAGCAGATTCATGATTTACTAATGCTTCTCTTATTATATTTAAAGCCATTACAAGTTCTTGATCTGTATTTAATCCGGTAACAAAATTAAGACTTAGATAAGTATTGTCTTTTGTAGAACTTCCTTCAGGAACAGGATATGACTTTTCGGCACATTTTTTAGCCTCGAAAGGTTTTTGTAAAGGAATTTCTATTTTTTCGTCCGATTTTTCATATTTAGAAAAATACTCAGCATCAATAAATTGCAATTCTTTATTCAAATCAGCATTACCATATAATAATACATAACTGTTTGATGGATCGTAGAACTTTTTATGGAAGTTTTTGAAATACTCATAATCTAAGCCGGGAATTGCAGTCGGGTAACCTCCTGATGAAACACCGTATGTATTATCAGGAAAAAGTATTTTATCTATCTGGTAACCCAATTCTCTGGTTGGGCTTGAGAAAGCGCCTTTCATTTCGTTATAAACAACACCTTTATAAACAATCTCGCCATCAATATCATCCAGTTCGTAATGCCATCCTTCTTGTTTTAAAATTCTTGGATCTTCATGTAACAAGGGATTGAAAACGGCATCCAAATATACATGCATTAAATTGAAATAATCTTTATCGTTCATGCTGGCAACAGGATAAGTAGTAATGTCAGATCCTGTCATAGCATTTAAAAATGTATTTAACGATCCTTTACTTAGCACATCGAATGGACTTTTTACAGGAAAGTTTTTTGATCCGTTTAAAACGGAATGTTCCAGAACGTGTGGTGTACCGTAATCATTTTCAGGTACAGTTTTAAATGCAATATTGAAAAGTTTGTTTGCATCATCGGCATCAATTTTTAACAAACGAGCACCACTCTTTTCGTGAATAAAATATAAGCAGTTAGCATTTACTTCTTTCACAAATTTCTTTTGAATGAGTTTAAATCCGTGATAAGTTTGTTCAACTTTAAATTCGGACTGTGGAGTACAAGCCCATACCAGGGCCACTAAAGCTAATAAGATTAGAGAAAAAATTCTGTTTTTCATTTTAAGTGTTTTTTAATTTATAAAGGTTAATATTAATTTACCAGGTTTTTAGGTTAAAAAAAAGAATTTTAAATATACAATAAATTGCTTATTTAACTGATAAAAACGCAAGTTTTAACAATTTATTATTACCGATTACCGATAATAGATACTAAAACGATATAAATCACCTGCCTGCAAGCGTTATTTTTCCTATCTGCTGGAATAAAACCAGATATATATTAATTTTATTCTCATATTTGTTAATAATATTTTTTTTTGGAATTAGAGATACTATATAAAGACGAAAGTCTGGTAGCTGTTAATAAACCACATGGCTTATTAGTGCATCGTTCATATTATGCCGGCGTAGCTGATGTTTATGCTCTTCAGGAATTAAGAAATCAACTGGGCCAACGGGTGTATCCTTGTCACCGACTTGATCGAAAAACAGGAGGTGTTTTACTTTTTGCCTTGAATAAACAAGTTAATAGCTTAATGCAACAGCAGTTTGCACAAAATATGGTAAAGAAAAAATATCTTGCTATTGTACGTGGTTATACTGATGATTCAGGTACGATTGATTATCCTCTAACCAACGATAAAGGTAAAACGCAGGAAGCAATAACCAGATACAAAACTCTGAATAGAGCGGAGCTGGATATTCCATTTGGGAAATTTAAAACATCGCGATATTCTTTAGTTGAGCTTAATCCCCAAACAGGCAGGATGCACCAACTTCGCAAACATTTAGCACACATATTTCATCCAATAATTGGCGATAAGCCTCATGGTTGTAATAAGCAAAATAAATTTTTTAAAGAGCAATGGAGTATGACTACAATGTTGTTACATGCTTCGGAAATTAATTTTAAACATCCAGTAAACCAAAAGGAAATGAGTATTAATGCAAATATTCATTCAGAGTTTAAAAGGGTGATGGAATTTATGGATTGGTTGTAACAATTAATTTAACTCTAATTCTTCCATAATAGGAAATTGTTGTTTCCAGAGATTATAATAATGTTCTTTTTTATTTATTAAATCCTGATGCGAACCTGTTTCAATAACTTTACCTTCGTTTATAACAATTATTTCATCAGCATTCATGACAGTGCTTAACCTATGTGCTATGACTATTATAGTTTTATTTTGTTCCTTTAAATATTGAATTGCCTGTTGTACATATTGTTCCGATGCAGAATCTAAAGATGATGTGGCCTCATCAAGGATTAGTATTTCAGGATTTTTATAAATTGCCCTTGCAATAGCAATCCTTTGTTTTTCCCCACCCGAGAGTGAAACACCATTTTCTCCAACATAAGTTTGAAAACCACCTGGCAGTTTTTCAATAAATTTAATAATCCCAAGTGACTGACATATCTCCACAATTTTCTTCATATCCGGCTCCATGTCCCCAATTGCAATATTTTCTAATATACTTCCGGCAAATAAGTCAATTTTTTGAGGGACAACACTCACTATTTCTCTTAAACTTTGGTTGCTTATATAATTGAGATTATATTTTCCGAATTCAATATTTCCTGATTGTAACGGATAAATGTTTTGTAATAAAGAAATCAAAGTAGTTTTACCGGAACCACTTTCTCCAACGATGGCTGTCATTTTGTTTTCTCGAATTGTTAAATCAAAATTTTCAAACACAGTTACTCTTGAACCATACCTGAAAGAAACATCCTTGAAATAAATATCTCCCAGCATATCTTTTGATAAAACGATTTTTTCTGTTTCTGTTTCTTCCATTTCCAAATCCATAATCCGGAATAAACGATCGGCTGCAATCAAAGCATCCTGAACAACTTTGTTCATATCAATCAGGCTTGCAAGCGGACTTAACAAATAAGCTATTAAGGCGTAAAACGACATTAATTCACCGGGAGTCATTTCCTGATTTACAACATTTTGTGAACCAACCCACAATACAGCGATAGTAATAGCCCCGGCAATAAAACCGGTAGAACTACTTGAGAAAATGGAATTTTTTACTGAATGATATGTTGAACCTAAAAGTTTTATAAATCGTGTTTCAGTTTTAAAATTAGAGAATCTTTCTAATCCAAATCTTTTTATAGTAGAAGATGCATTAATGGATTCAACCAGTTGGGATTCCAGTTCGGCTGCATTTTCCATATTTTTTCTCAGGTACTTTTTGTTCAGTTTATTATAAATAAAATAAATGATTAAATAAAGTGGGATGGATGCAAGTACAATTAATGCCAATT
>DAOWML010000230.1 GCA_030643125.1 Bacteroidales bacterium | reverse complement strand
TTGATTTTTTTCATTGTGAAAAATCAGATTGGCAAAATTTATTTTCTTTAAATGAAAAGGAAATTGAATTATTAAATGGTGCAAAAAATGAACTTGCAAATTATTCATTTCTTGTTGAGGACTTATTAGAACAGGGATATGATATTATTCCTATTACATCTTCAGACTATTCGCCAGTGATGAAAAACAACTTAAAACGTGCATATTCTCCGCCTTTAATTTACACTAAAGGGAATAAGCAGATAATGAAAGAAAACTCAATTGCAATCGTTGGTTCTCGAAAAGCAGAGAATATTTCTTTAGAATTTACGGATAATATTGCTAAAACAGCAAGTAAAGATTATAAGATTGTTGTAAGTGGATTTGCCAAAGGTGTGGATAAGCAAGCTTTGGATTCTACTATTAAATACAAAGGACAGAGTATTATTGTATTACCACAAGGTATAACCACATTTCAATCGGGGTTTAAAAAGTATTACAAACAAATTATTGATGGTGATGTACTCATACTGAGTACGTTCTTCCCCAAGGCTTCTTGGAGTGTACAACTTGCAATGGCAAGAAATCCAATCATATATGGCTTAGCTAAAGAAATTTATGTGGCAGAATCAAGCGAAAAAGGTGGTACATGGTCTGGTGTTGTTGATGGATTGCGAAAAGGACGGAATATTTTTGTTCGAGTACCGTTGAGTTCAGAAAAGAATGCCAACACTATCTTAATTCAAAAAGGAGCAATCCCTGTAGATATACAAGGACATAAGATAGAGAATTATTCATTACAAGAAATAAAAGTTTCGGTTGTGAATGAACAATCATCTACATTTGATGATGTTGATTCAAAAATTATTAAGTTATTATCAATTGGGGTGTTTTCTTCAAAAGAAATAATTGAAAGATTAAAAATTGATTGGACGACAAGAAAATTAACAAATCACCTAAAGGAAAATAAAAATATTGAAGTCTTAAATAAAAAATCACCAATAAAATTTACGATTAAAAGAAAAGAGAATATACAACAATCATTATTCTAATAATGAGAAATGAAGTGGCTAACTCCACATAAAAACCTTTTTACTTGGTATATTAAATAATAGATGAATTGAAAAAGTAAAGTAAGAATTGAATAAAGCCCAGTCCTTAAAATAAATAACAAATATGAACGAAAGAAAAGTTTTATCAGTAAGCCAGTCTTCTGAACGTGGTGTTAAAAAACCCGTAAAGGAATTAAAATTGAATGATAAGGGAATTATTGGTGATGTTCACGCAGGAAGCTGGAACAGGCAGATTAGTATTATCGATATTTCTCATATCAATCGATTTAAAGAATTAACTAAAGCCAGAGATACCGAATTTGGAGAATTTGCCGAAAATATAACATCTGAAGGTTTACACGATATTGATTTTCAAACTTTTGATTTGTTAAAAATAGGAGATGCTATACTGGAAGTAACACAAGTTGGAAAGCCTTTTCATGATCAGTTTCGTGAATTAGGAAATTATGTGATGCCACGGGTTGGAATATTTTGTCGTGTAAAAAAAGTTGGTGTTATTAAATCTGGTGATAAAATAGAATATATCCCTAAAGTTTATAAAGCATTTATCGTAACTTTAAGTGATAGAGCCAGTGCAGGTGAATATGAAGACAGAAGCGGTCCGAAAATCATAGAGCTTTTAGATTCTTATTTAAGAAAACTTAGCGTAAAATATCAAATTGATAAAGAAATAATTCCTGATAGTAGCCCGAAACTTACAAGTATTCTTTCCAAAGCAAAAGAAGATAAATATGATATTATTATAACCACTGGGGGAACCGGGATTGGGAAACGTGATATAACTGTAGATACTGTTCAGCCATTGCTGGATAAAGAGATTCCCGGAATTATGGAAATGATTCGTATCAAATACGGAACAGAAAAACCTAATGCACTTTTGAGTAGGGCAGTGGCAGGAGTAATGGGAGAAAGTTTGGTTTATACATTACCGGGAAGCGTAAAAGCGGTTCAGGAATATATGACTGAAATTATAAAAACATTACAACATTTATTATATATGTTGCATGGAATTGATGCACATTAATTATATTTGAGCAATCTAATTTATTACCTAAACCCAGACCTAAATTATTATTGAACTATGAACAGAAATGAAGCTGAAAGCTTATTAAAAAAGTATGTTAAGAGCGAAAAAATGCTTTTTCACTGCTATGCTTCAGAAGCCGTAATGCGGGCATTAGCTAAAAGCTTAGGCCGTGATGTAGAGAAGTGGGGCCTTGCCGGTTTGCTTCATGATATTGACACAGAAATTACTAATGCCGATCCCAAAAAACATGCCCTGGTTGCCGAAGAGTTATTGCGTGACGAAGGAATTGAGGAAGATATTTTGAATGCCATTAAAATGCACAATGAAGAAGCTACAGGACTGGAAAGAACAACTGAATTTCAACATGCATTGTCAGCAGGTGAAACCATTACGGGATTAATTTATGCAGTTGCTTTAGTTTATCCCGATAAAAAGATAAAGGATGTAAAACCAAAGTCTGTTACTAAACGGATGAAACAAAGCGCTTTTGCAGCTTCTGTTAGCCGCGAAAATATTATGGAGTGTGAAAAGATTGGACTTCCTTTAAATGATTTTGCGGAGATTGCTCTTAGTGCAATGAAAGAAATAGCAGAAAAGATCGGTTTATAAATAAATCTTTATGCTTTAACGTTCCGATTATAAGTCGTTTATTCCGTCTTGTGTATCAAAAACTAAAATAATCATCTGTAATAAAAAGATATTGAGATTCTTATAAATTGAGAGCTTGTTTTTTTATTTGAAATCTTTCTAAATTATCAAAGTACTTTATAAGTAAGTTATTGAATATTAGTAAAATTAGCAATACGTTAATAAGCATATGAAATACCTAATATTAGCTTTAATATTTTACATATATTTGATGCCGAAGTTTATATCGTAGGAATTAAACCAACTTACATATTTTGTTTTGATATAAAGCAAAATATATTTTAACAATTGTTTAACCAAAACAAGCGTTATGGAACCAATTAAGGAAAAATTGCACGTAACGGCGGCTATTCTTGCCGGTGGAGCTAATAAACGATTTAGCGGAAAAACTAAAGCAAATATTCAAATTAGTGGAGTCCGAATTATTACACGTACCGTAAAAATCTTACATGAGATTTTTGACGATATTATTATTGTGACTAATACACCTGATGAGTTTAAAGGTTATCAACACTTTACCCTGGTGCCTGATGAAGTTAAAAATGTTGGTCCCTTAGGTGGAATACAGGCTGCATTAAAAGTTGCTAAAAACGAAGTAGTGTTTGTTTTTGCAAGTGATATGCCTTGTATTTCGAGTAAATTGGTAAGAGAACATATTGATTTTTATAATCGCAGGAGATGCGATGCTGCAATCCCCAGAATTAGAGATTTTAAGGAGCCTCTTCATGCTATTTATCACAAAAGAATAGAAGAGAAATTAACAAACTTTTTAAGTGGCTCAAATAAATATTCAATCGAGAATTTTATTAAGGATTTGAATGTCAGATATCATAATTTAGATGATACTGATGAAAATCGCAAAGCGTTTATTAATATCAATACTCCACAGGACTTATCCTGCCTGGAACTTCATACCGAAGTGCATAATTTTTAAACAGAAATATTAATATATGAGGCCACTATCAATTGATAGTGGTTTTTCTTACCTGTCTGCCGACAGGTTTATTTTTCCCTGGCTTGTATTCTTTTATAGTAATTTTAGGAACCGGATCATATCCATGAGTACCCCATGGATGACATTTCGATAATCGTTTTAGACCCATCCATCCACCTTTAAAAGGCCCGTGAGTTTTAACTGCTTCAACGAAATACTCCGAACAAGTTGGTGTATGCCTGCAAGAGGCAGGTGTAAACGGTGAAATACCCCATTTGTAGAAGTAAATAGGAGCTAAAAATATATAGCCGATTATTTTCTTTAAAAATTTAAGCATTTATACTAAACCACTTTAAGATTTTGTAAAATATTTTTCTGTAAAATGCCGAGCGACTGAATGTACGTAAATTTATTTTCGTTTACATGAAGCGGATCGGTAAAAAAATGTTTGGCTGCAAAGTTATAGTATTTATTAAACAAAAAAAGCTTCCTCCCTATAGCTATTGGGAGGAAGCTTTTCAATTGTTCATGAAAAATTAAAGATTTGTTGTTTTGTATGTTTTTTCTCTTTCTGATGCTTCTTTATCCCAATCAGGAACAACTTCTTTCAAAAATCTTTCTTTATCTGCATTCATTTTTCCCATATCTAAGCCTATAAATTTTTGGGCTTTATCTTTAGTTGTGATATCAGGATATGGAACTTCCTGATTAAAATTAAGCGATGCAAGAACTCTGGCAAGTTTTAATCTGGCTTCTTGTGCAATATTAATTCCTGTAGATA
>DAOWML010000317.1 GCA_030643125.1 Bacteroidales bacterium | reverse complement strand
TACACTCTTTCAGGACAAGCATTTTTAATTATATCAATTACTGTTCTGTCGGCATGCTTATCCCTAACCGTTGTTACAACATCTTTGGGTTTATTTAAAAGGATATAAACTTGTTGTTCCCGGCTTATTTTTTTGCCTTTATATTTAATGTCGTCTTTTGGAGAGACTTTTACTCCTAATTCTCTAATAACATTTCCGTTAACAGAAATATCACCGGCTTTTATTAAATCATCAGCATCACGGCGAGAGCAAATACCAGCATTTGATATAAACTTATTTAATCGTAATGGTTCATTCCATTCCGAAATTTTTCTTTTTAAATTTTCTTTCCCTGCTGCTTCTTTTTTAAAAGATGGTTTTCTTTTCGAATTTTTTTGTCCTTTGCTTCTTTTATTTTCTCTTTCCATTTTCCCTTGCCGGATGATTATTAAATATCGTACTTTGTTGATGCAAAGTTAATATATTAATTTATGCTGTATTACGAATTCATATTTTTTATTTTGTATAGTTTAGTTTGTTAAAAAAATATAAAATTTGTTGCAAATAAATTGATTTATTTATCTTTATTCGAATTTTAAACTAGAGTGATAAAAAATAGTCTTAGTGTTATGACATTAATAAAATCAATATCAGGAATTAGAGGAACAATAGGAGGTAAAGCAGGAGAAGGATTAAGTCCTTTAGATACTGTGAAATTTACTTCAGCGTATGGACAATGGCTTATAAATCGTTCAAATACTGAGAAATTAAAAGTTGTTGTAGGCCGTGATGCCAGGATTTCCGGCGAAATGGTAAATCAGATTGTTGTTGGATCATTAATGGGGATGGGAATTGATGTTGTAAATATCGGATTGGCAACAACACCCACTACGGAAATAGCCGTTACAAATGAAAAAGCACAAGGTGGAATTATCTTAACTGCCAGTCATAATCCAAAGCAGTGGAATGCCTTAAAACTACTAAATGAAAAAGGTGAATTTTTATCTGCTGCTGATGGAACAAGAATTCTTGAAATAGCAGAAAAAGAAAGTTTTAATTATGCCGAAGTTGATGATTTAGGTTCTGTAACCGAGAGAAATGATTATTTGAATATTCATATTCAACAGATAATAGATCTTCCTTTAGTTGACGTTAATGCAATTAAAGCTGCAAACTTTAAAATTGTAATTGACGCTGTAAATTCAGTTGGTGGTATTGCAATTCCTCAATTATTTAAAGCTATAGGTGTTAAAGATGTGATTGAATTGTATTGCGAACCAAATGGTATTTTCCCTCATAATCCGGAACCATTGCCTGAACATTTAACTGAGATTTCAAAAGTGGTTAAAGAAAAGAATGCTCATTTGGGATTTGTTGTTGACCCTGATGTTGACCGTTTAGCTATTGTAAATGAGGATGGATCAATGTTTGGCGAGGAATATACTTTGGTTGCTGTTGCCGATTATATTTTGCAAAATAAGAGTGGAAATACGGTTTCTAATTTATCATCTTCCAGAGCTTTAAGGGATATTACATTGAATTATGGTGGTGAATATTTTGCATCTGCAGTGGGCGAGGTAAATGTTGTGGAAAGTATGAAAACGAATAATGCTGTAATTGGCGGTGAAGGTAATGGAGGAGTTATTTACCCCGACTTGCATTATGGACGCGATTCTTTAGTTGGTATAGCCTTATTCTTAACATATTTGGCAAAAACAAATAAGCGGTGTTCTGATTTGCGATCAGAGTACCCGGAATATGTAATTGCTAAAAAGAAAATGCAGCTGACTCCGAAAATTAATGTTGATGAGATTTTAGTTTCAGTAAAAAACAAATTTAAAGATCAAAAAATAATTGATATTGATGGAGTGAAAATAGAATTCGAACATGGATGGGTACATCTTAGAAAATCTAATACTGAGCCTATTATACGAATTTATGCTGAGAGTAAAGATTTGAATAGTGCAAACCAATTAGCTGATCAAATCATAAATGAAATAAAGTTTTTAATATGATGTTTTTACATAATTGAGCCTGATCCAAAATGGCAACGTTTTTTGTTAACAGACGGGTTAACTCGTCTGTTAATATTGCAGGTCGCATCCCGTAATTGTCTGGTCAACAACAAGTTGTCTAATTATGATTGAATTATTTATACTTTTTAGACTGGTTTCATAATTAATTTAAAATGCACAAAGGAATTATAATGCAGATAATCCTATAAAACAATAATATAAATATTAACACATGAAAAAGAAACATTATATAGCAATAGCTTCAGTTCTGGTAGTTATAATTGTCATTGTTATTTTCAGACCAGGGAAAGGCGATTCTCAAGAACAATTAACAGTAAAAGTTGAGAAAGGAGAATTTGAAATTCTGGTTACAACAACGGGAGAGCTCCAAGCTAAAAGTTCTGTTGATATTATGGGTCCGGCTGAGTTGAGAAATAGTCGAAGTATTCGTATAAGAAACATTAAAATTCAGGATTTGGTTGCCGAAGGAACTGTTGTTGATTCGGGCGAATATGTTGCTGAATTAGATAGATCGGAAGTTGGAACAAGCTTAAAAGATTTGGAAGATGAGTTGGAAACAATGGAGTCGCAGTATATAAAAACGCAGTTAGATACAACGATGCAATTGCGGGAATTGCGCGACCAGCTAGTGAATTTGGGGTTTACAATGGAAGAAAAGCAAATTGTACTTGAACAAAGTAAATTTGAACCTCCGGCAACAATTCGTCAGGCAACAATTGATTCTGAAAAAGCAAAGAGAGCTTACGCACAAGCTAGGGATAATTATTCATTAAAAGTTCAACAGGCTAAGGCAAACATGAGGGAGGCAAGTATTAATTTTGATAAAGCACGTCGAAAAGTAAACGAACTAAAGAATGTAATTGAAAAATTTACAATATATGCTCCTCAATCGGGAATGGTTATTTATAAAAAGGAATGGAGTGGGCAGAAACGTAAAGTGGGTTCAATGATTAATCCCTGGGATTTAACAGTTGCTACACTTCCGGATCTTTCTAC
>DAOWML010000083.1 GCA_030643125.1 Bacteroidales bacterium | reverse complement strand
AAAGAAAAAATTAAAACAACTTGTTTGGGAAAATTTAAAAAAATAGTAAGAAAATAATGTGAAATAAATCAATAAGAGCAACAATCTTAATAATTGTAAAATGAGTTAACAAAATTTATAGGCGGGGTTTTTCCTCAATTTTTTGAAAAACCAAAATATTTCTTTTAAAATCAAGAAAATTAAAAAAAAAAAAAAAGCTTGCAAATTACAAGCTCTAATCAAATATCTTGAATAAAATTATAATATCAGCATAGCATCACCATACGTTCCAAATCTGTATCCTTCTTTTATTGCAGTTTTATATGCATCTGCAATTAAATCAAATCCACCAAATGCGCTAACCATCATTAATAGAGTTGAATACGGGAGATGAAAATTAGATATCATCATATTAGGAACCTTTACCTGGTATGGAGGAAAAATGAATTTATTTGTCCATCCGTCAAAAGGTTTTAAATGTCCTGTTGTCGAAACTGACGATTCCAAAGTCCTTAGAACGGTTGTTCCTACGGCAATTACGTTTTGTTTATTGTCTTTTGCTTTATTAACTTTTCTAACTGCTTCTTCTGAGATATAAATTTTCTCAGAATCCATTTTGTGTTTAGTAAGGTCCTCAACATCTACTGATCTAAAATTACCTAAACCTATATGTAAAGTTATTTCGGCAAAATCAATACCTTGAATCTCTAAACGTTTCATTAGCTCACGACTAAAATGCATTCCGGCAGTTGGGGCAGCAACAGCTCCTTCATGTTTTGCAAAAATAGTCTGATACCGATCTTTGTCTTCAGGTTCAACCTCTCTGTTAATAAATCTGGGTAGCGGAGTCTCTCCTAAATCATAAAGTGTCTTTTTAAATTCTTCGTACGAACCATCAAACAGAAATCTTAATGTACGGCCTCTTGAGGTTGTATTATCGATTACTTCAGCAACTAATGAATCATCTTCGCCAAAATATAATTTATTCCCTATTCTGATTTTACGTGCAGGATCAACTAAAACATCCCATAATCGTTGTTCGCGACTTAGCTCTCTTAAAAGGAAAACTTCAATTTTAGCTCCTGTTTTTTCTTTGTTTCCATATAAACGAGCAGGAAAAACCTTTGAGTTATTAAACACCAGAACATCCTGATCATTTACATAGTTAATAATATCTTTAAAAATTTTGTGTTCAATTTTTCCTGTATCTTTATGTACTACCATCATACGAGCCTCGTCTCTATTATCGGACGGGAATTTGGCAATAAGTTCTTTTGGAAGATTAAATTTAAACTTAGATAATTTCATTAATTTAAACTATTTATATGGTTATACATGAACGACCTGCTTATACGTGGCAATGTCGAATTGGTTACAAATTTGATAAAATATTTTCTAATTCTTCTATAGTTAAAGAGGAATCCAGCTTATAGCTTCCTATACGTGTTCTGATTAATTTTACTAAATGTCCTCCACTATTTATTTTTTTTCCAATATCATATGCTAAAGAGCGAATATATGTTCCCTTACTGCATACAATTTTTATTGTAATTAAAGGCATTTGATAGTTTAACAACTCAACTTCATATATAGTGATTTTATTTGCTTTTAATTCTACTTCTTCACCTTTACGAGCATACTCATATGCTCTTTTTCCGTTGATATTCTTAGCAGAATAAACAGGAGGAATCTGATCTTGTTCACCAATAAAAGATTTTAATGCATTTTTTACTAAATCTTCGTTTATATGATCTGTTGGAAATGTATTGTCGTAATCTGTTTCAAGATCATATGAAGGAGTTGTTTTCCCAAGTTCAATTGTGGCTATATATTCTTTCTCATCGGCCATTAACTGATTTACCTTTTTCGTAGCCTTTCCTGTACAAATAAGCACTAAACCTTCCGCTAATGGATCAAGAGTCCCTGCATGTCCTACTTTAAAATTTTTCATCTTAATATCAACAGTATCGCGCAACTTTTTCCAAATTTGATTTTTAATTTTTTTTACAACATCAAAAGATGTCCATTCATAAGGTTTATTTATTGGAATAATTACCCCTGACTGAAAATCTTCAACGCTATTTATATCTAATTTCACAATAAATTAAATTCTTAAAATGAAAAGATTATTGCTACTATACCAACAATAAAACAGTATGCTGCAAAATAAGTTAGCTTACTTCTTTTAACTATTTGTATCATCCATGTACACGCAAGGAGTCCTGTAAGAAAAGAAGCTGCAAATCCAATTGATAGTGGAGCTATATCTATAGAGCTTGACATTATTTCTCCACTTAATATGTCTTTAGCCATTTTTCCAAGTATTAGAGGAACTACCATCAAAAAAGAAAAACGAGCAGCTTTAGCTCTATCAATACCTAATAATACCGAAGTAGAGATAGTTGCTCCAGATCGTGAAACACCAGGTAAAATGGCTATAGCTTGAGCAATCCCAATTATTATTGCATGCCCATAGCCAACGTTTTTGGTAGTATTTTTAGCCTTATCGGCAAAATAGAGAAGGATAGCTGTTACAATTAGCATAGTACCAACCAAAACAATTTGTTTGTCAAACAATTGTTCAATTTCCGATTCTAGTAGAACACCAACAAATACAGCAGGTATCATGGATGCAACAATCTTTAACGAAAAAATAAATTCATCGTTCCATCTAAATTGAAAAAGTCCTTTGAAAATTTCTGCAATATCTTTACGAAAAATAACAATAGTACTTAAAGCAGTTGCTGCGTGTAAAACTACGGTCATTAGCATACTTTCTTCAGGTGCAGAATTGTCACCAAATATTACTTTAGTTATCTCTAAATGCCCACTACTACTAACAGGCAAAAATTCTGTTAATCCTTGAACTAACCCAAGGATTAATGCTTCCAACCAATTCATAAAATGAAATTAAAATTTATTTTTCTTCGATTTCTTTAGGCTTTTTCATTATGGCATAAATCTCAAAAATAAAGCCAAAAAGTACAATAATCGGAGCTAGAGTAATACGCCTGAAGCTAAAAATTTCCTCATTGAATTCATTTGGGTTTTCTGCTTTCCCACCAATCATAAGAATGAAACCAAATATAATAATGGCAAAACCAATAATTAAAAGAATATAATTTTCTCTTCCAAGAGCAAATTCTACTATCTTTTCTTCCGGTTTATTTTTCTTTGACATTTGATCAATATTTTAATTAATAATATAATTTATCAACTTTCATTCTTAGATACTTAGATACTGCAAGAAATGTAGATATCCAGTTAATTACAACACCAAACACAAGAACACTAAGAAAAAGTATTCCTATAATTTCGATATCTTTAAAACTAATAATATCGCTGAATTCTTGTTGAGCAGCATATAATATTCCTGCTAAAAATCCCATTGCCAATACAGCAGCAAATATTCCATTTCCGGCACTTCGATACAAAAATGGCTTGCGAATAAACCCGCGGGTAGCTCCAACCAATTGCATTGTGTTAATAATAAATCGTTTTGAATAAACTGACAATCGAATTGTGCTGTTAATTAATGTAATTGCAACTAATGATAACAATCCACTAAAAACTAAAATAATCAGACTTATTTTTCGAATATTTTCATTAACTAAAGTAACCAATGATTTTTGGTAAAAAACTTCTTTTATTTGCTCGTATTGTTGAAAATCTTTTTCAATTAATTTAATACTATCTGTATTTGCATAGTTTGCATATAAATGAACTTCAATAGAAGCTAATAAGGGATTAAACCCTAAAAACTCAATAAAATCTTCTCCCAAATCCTGTTTAAGTTCCTCGGCCGCTTCTTCTTTTGTAATATATTTCGTTGATTTAACATATTCGGAAGCATCAAGGCTTTTCTGTAATAAGATTATGTCAACTTCCTTTATATTTTCTTTTAAGATTACTGAAAAACCAATATTCTCTTTTACATAATCGGACAAACGCTTTGCATTTAAAACCAACAAACCCAACATTCCTAACATAAACAAAACCAAAGAAATGCTAATTATGGATGTTATATAAGAACTCCTTAGTCTGCGTCTGGTTATGTTTGCTTCTTTCTTACTCATAAGGGTTTAAAATAATCGTGCAAAGATACAAATAAATAATTGTCTCTTAATAAACTAATCTCAATAACGATACAATTTATTCATTATTCTTTTTGTACATAACTAATGCCTCACGTCCAAAAACAAGAGCCAAAAATATAAGTAATATTATTGAACTCACTAAAGAAACTTTATTCCCTAAATAATATGATTTTGGTTCAAACTTGAACTCTATTATATGATTCCCCTCGGGAATAACCATAGCTCTTAAAACATAATTTACCCTGAAATGATCAGTATGTTGTCCATCAATAAATGCATTCCAGCCTTTAGGATAATAAATCTCTGAAAAAACTACCAACTCTTCCTCATTACAGTTAGCAGAATAAACCAAATGATTCGGTTTATACGAATCAAGTTTAATGAAAGATATGGTATCCTTTGTAAAAATTTTACCCTGAACAAAATTTTCAAATCGAGCATCAATAATAGCTTCACGAGAAGGAGCAAACTCACTTAAAGTTTTAATTTCAGTATCTGCATCCGGCACAATTATATAATCCTCAACAAACCATGCATTACCTAAATATTCCGGATTATACTGGGCAACCGGCTGTCGGTTATTATCAGGAACTATGAAATATTTTGTGTTAAGCATATTCAGGACATCCATATTGTTTTTCGCAATCTGATACTCAATTAATTCCTGGTAGCGTTTTAATTTCGCTCCATGATAACCTCCTATCGACTTGTGAAAGTACGATGTGCTTGCATCACTAAATGCATTAAGGGTCAAGTTATATACCCTGAAATTAGGATCTTTATCCTGAAGAATATATTTATCTGCCTGTGTCATTTGAAAAGGCTCACGTGCTTGTCGTTTACTTACAAAGTTGTCATCGTTTAAATATCGTTTATCCACTCCCCAAAGATCTATTAAGATTAAGACTCCCAAAATTATTAGAAATGCATTTACCTTAATTTTTTTTATAATAAAAAGATAAATAATAAAAGCTGTAGCAGAAACAAAAAACAAACTTCTAAGACAATCTTTTTTAAAGATTCCTATTCTGGCATTTACAATTTCATCTTTCAAATCTCTTATCTGCATTAAAGCATTAGAATTGTTTTTATAGTTTTCTAATAGCTTATCAAATTGTACCAGCTCGGCATTATTGAAAAAACTAAACCAAACAGAAGGCATAATATAAAAAAGCAAAAGAATTCCGGTTACACTTAATGAAATATATATGAATTGTTTTTTATTAATTTCATTTTTCAAAAGCTTGTTTAAGAATAAAAATCCAAGAAGAGGAAATGATAGCTGGACAAGGATTAACATCATTTTAGTATCCCGAAACTTATCATAAAGAGGCACATGCTCTATGAACCAATCAACTAAACTGCCATATTTCCATGATAATATAATGGCTAACAAAGAAACAGCAAATAATGCCCATTTAATTTTATCTTTTACGAGAAACATACCAAGTACAAACAATAAAAAGATACTTGCTCCGAAATAAAATGCACCACCCGAAGATAATTGCTCACCCCAATAAGATGACTGCTGAGCAACTGTATTCTTATAGTTTGGACTAACATTATTCATAATCTCTTCATTATTACCTAAATAATTCATTTTGCCACCTTTTACATCGGGAATTACCAAAGACCAAATTTCGCCATAACCAAGGCTATACTGTTTAATGTAACCACTATCTAAAGCATCATTTTTCACTTCTTTTGTTGTGCTTTCTTCAGCAGAAATAGTAAGTTCAGAATCGCCACGTGTAGTATATTTACTGTATTCGTATGTAAGAAGTAAATTTGAAAAAATTGGTAATGCACCTAATATTCCGGCAATCAATAAAACTGAAGAAATTTTAACGAACTTTGGCAATAAACCATTTTTTATATAGCTATATAATTCTACAACTACAATCGCAAAAATTAAATACAATAAATAGTAGGTCATTTGAAAGTGATTTGCAGATAAATGCAAGCACACAAAAAGACTTAATAAGGCAGCACCAATTACAAAATTTTTCCTGTATGCATAAAAAATACTTCCAATAATTGGTGGAATAAATGATATTGCATGAACCTTTGCATTATGTCCTGCACCAAGATAAAGAATATTTAACGACGACAATCCAAATGCAATACTACCAATTATAGCCAACCACGGATTAACATTAAAACATAAAAGCATAATATAAAAACCGATCATAAGGAAAAACATATATCCAATTGGTCTTGGGATTATCTTAAGAATTGAACTTTTTAACGTCTTAATTATATTGGAATCTTTGATTGAAATTTGATAAGCAGGCATGCCACCAAACATGCTGTTTGTCCATAAAGTTTCCTCACCTGTTTGTTCACGAAAATCTTTAATTTCTTTACTCATTCCCTGAAATTGCAGTTGATCACTTTGGTGAAGTTTATCCCCCTTTAATTGCGGAGAAAAGTAAATTGCACTAATTATTAAGAAAATAATAATTGCTGTTAAGTGAGGTATCGCTTTTTGTATAAATTGCTTATTCATAGCATATTAATCTTTACAATTTGTATATTAAAGTTAAACTCTAAAAATAACATAAATATTGTAATTCTTAAAATTATTCTATTTGAGTTAATACATTCATTTTTCTTAGTATTTTTGAATTGCAAAAGTTTTGAAAGAATCATGCTTTATGAGTTTAAAAAATGTTTCTATTTGCCATCTGTGCTTAAAAAATGTTGGAATTTTAGCTGCCGACCATTTAAGGTTGTTCGTAATTAAAGAAACAAACTGATAATATGTCTTGTATTTTGAACAACCTTTATCTGATTGGAATTTATGAATAGCACCATAGAAAACATGTTTTGGAATAAAATCAATTATCTGTTTCAATAATGGCGAGTTAGATTTTTTCGTATTTTTATGCTGCGGAATAAAGTTCATATTTTTTTGTTTGCACTTCAAAAATTGGAGTTTTTGGACTTTTTTCCTATATTATTTTTTCGGACAATTATGATAAAACTTCTACTAATTATAATTTTTAAGCTCATTATGGTATTAAACACGAAAGAATTATTAGAATTAATCCAAAAAACAGAGAAAGTTATCATTGACCTAGGGTGTGGACCAAATAAAACAAAGGAATCTATTGGTATTGATATTTCACCTTTAGACGGAGTGGATTACGTAACAAATTTAGAAGAAGGTTTAGCATTCTTATCTGACCAATGCATTGATGAATTTCATTCTTCTCATTTCCTTGAGCATATTGAAAACTTTGAACTAATTTTATCGGAAATGCATAGAACACTGAAACCCGAGGGGATAATCAGGTTAAAAGTTCCACATTTTTCAAATCCATATTTTTATTCGGATTATACTCACAAAAGATTTTTTGGGCTTTATTCTTTTGATTACTTTTCTTTTGGAAAAACTGGATATAAAAGAGAGGTTCCCCGCTATAGCAATATTCAGTTTATTATAAAGGACAGAAAACTTTTTTTTAAGTCACCACATTTTTTTATCATTAATGTAATCAAAAAGTATGTTTTTAACTGGTTATTTAATTTAAACACTTATATGCAATCTTTGTATGAAGATAGCTTTAGCAGACTAATTCCTTGTTATGAATTACATTTTACGCTAATAAAGCCAAGTAATAATAAATTAATCAATAATTAGAGGTGGGAATAATACTTCGACAAGCAATAAAAGGGAGTATCTATTCTTACATAGGAATTGCCCTGGGATTTGTAATAACCGCCAAATTATTACCAAGCCTGTTTTCAACCGAGCAAGTTGGATTGTTAAAAATTCTTATTTCTTTTTCTGTAGTATTTGTACAAATCGGGAATCTGGGCTTTAATTCAGTAACCATACGAAAGTTTGCCTATTTTAGAAACTACAAGAACAATCACAATGGATTTCTTTTTATTGCTTTAATATATTTCATTTTGGGAATAATTTTGTTCCTCGCATTTTTTTTCATAATACATCCTATTTTTATCAAACACAATATTGAAAAATCTGCACTGCTTTCCGAATACTTTTTATATATAATACCTCTTGTTTTTTTCACACAGATATTTACCTTCCTTGATGCTTACTACAGTGTTTTGATGAATGCAGCGATAGGAACATTTT
>DAOWML010000019.1 GCA_030643125.1 Bacteroidales bacterium | reverse complement strand
CTTCAGTAAAACTATACCAGGATTTGATCTTATTATAGTTTTTAAAGTAATTTCATCCGTATTAAAGAACATATAAGGAGCATTTGTTTTTTCTTTGAAATCATTGATTTCTGATTCTACCGAAGATGTTAAGCAAATAAAATTACACTTGCCGGTTTCTTTTACAAATTCAGCTAATTCATTAATAGCATCAATATTATTTAAATTTGCTTTATTCAAGTCGTATGCTATAAGTAGAAAAGTAAACTTGTTATCATTTAAAACAATTTCAGTAATATCATTACCAAATAAAGTAGAAATGGTAAAGTCATGAATCTTAGGAATATCTCCTGCAGATATTTGGATATTTTCAGTCGATACCCATTTCCAGGTTGAGTCAGGAAGGTTTTGTAGAGTAAATTCTTTTTGTTTACCGTTTTTTTGATATACCAAAATTGTTTCATATTCAGCTTTTGAAGCACCTTCGGGAACGATCATCTTTTCGGGAATATATGTTCCAACCTTATATGGCCTGAAATCGATTAATGGTAAGTTATTATAGTAATGAACAGATAACATAATCATAACTACAAATGCAACTGTCAAATATGTCCACTGTTTTACATTATTCCATTTAATTTGAAATGTATTTCTTTCAATAAAGATAACAATAGTAAAAATCATTAAAAAAATGTTTTTCCAAAAAGTTTGCCAGTTAGTCATTATTATAGCATCGCCAAAACAACCACAATCAGTAACCGGATTATAAATTGCAAGAATCAAAGTTAATATGGTGAAAAGAACCATAAACAGTAGGAGTAACCATGTTGTAAATTTTTTCTTTATTGAAAAAAGAAGTGAAAATCCTATAATAACTTCGATAGAACTTAAAATTATTGCAATAGGAAATGCAATAGAATTTAAGAAATCCATTCCAAAAGCTTCAAAGTAATCGATAAATTTATATGTTGAACCCAATGGATCAATGGCTTTTACAAATCCTGAAAAAATAAAAACAATTCCTACTATAAATTGACTAATGTTATTTAAAATTTTCATTGTTAATAATATTTTATATTATGTTTTCAGATTTTAAAAGATCAATCATTTTAGAAAATATATCTTCTGCTTCCGGCATTTCTCCTTGTTCATCGGCGCAATTTATTATTTTCAAATGTTGATCTTTTTTCACTTCATTCAAGTAAACATTTCTGACTCTATTTTGAAAATCAATGTCTTTTTCGTGAATATCTTCTTTACCATTCAAATAGTCCCTATCATTACCGGCTCTTTGTTTGTTAAGATTTTTTTTAGTGAACTCAAAAGGTACATTTAAAAAGATATTCAGCATCGGTTTAGGAATTTTATAATAGTTATATTCCAAATCTTTTATCCATTCACTTAGTTTTTCTATATCTTCCTGGTTATTTAGCTTGGCACATTGAAATGCAATGTTCGAATATACATATCGATCAACTATAACGAGTTTTTCTTCTGATAGCCATTGATTGATTTTTTCTTTAGCATCATTTTGATCACCGGCATAAATTAAGGCAACTAAATAAGGGTTAACTGTATTTATATCACCAAGTTCACCTCGCAAAAAGCGTGCAATTAAATCACCATAAATTCGAGAATCCATTCTGGGAAAATGAAGATATTCATAATCTATTTTTTTGTCTTCAAGATATTTTCGCAACATCTTTAGTTGGGTTGATTTTCCCGATCCATCTAATCCTTCAATAACAATAAACTTCATATATGAATATCAATTTTAAATTTTTATTTCTTCTTTCTAAAAAACTTATTAAACCTATCTTGATTCAATTTTATTACATTTGTATTATATATATATTAACATCTGAAAAATGCAGCCTAAAGATACATTTTTTTCGAGAAAACTGACCATCAATTGTGGGGGAGAATTACTTGATTTATCTCAACCTAAAATTATGGGAATATTGAATATTGCTCCCGATTCATTTTATGATGGGGGTAAATATGTATCCAAAGAAATTTTTTTAGAGCGAGTAAGTACTATGATTAATGATGGCTGCGATATCTTAGATATTGGTGCTTATTCTTCGAGACCTGGAGCTGAGAATATTACATCCGATGAGGAATTACAACGCTTGTTACCAGTTCTGGAAATTGTACGTACTGAGTTTTCGGATATTATTATTTCTGTTGATACTTTCAGATCGGAGATTGCAAAAAAGGTAGTTGTGGATTTTAATGTGAATATAATTAATGATATTTCGGCCGGAAATATGGATGATAAAATGTTCGAAACCATTGCCGGGTTGAATGTGCCATATATCTTGATGCATATGCAAGGTAATCCGCAAAGTATGCAGAATAATCCTCAATATAATAATGTGATACAGGAATTATTGAATTATTTTTCTGAAAAGGTTGAGAAATTAAAATTATTAGGTATTAATGATTTAATTATAGATCCCGGTTTTGGATTTGGTAAAACAGTTGATCATAATTACCAGATATTAAAATATTTGGATGATTTTAAGATATTTGAACTTCCTATATTGGTTGGTTTATCGCGAAAATCGATGATAAATAAAATATTGGATATATCATCAGAAGAAGCCTTAAACGGAACAACAGTACTAAATACTTTAGCATTAATAAATGGAGCGAATATTTTGCGTGTACACGATGTTAAGGAAGCTAAAGAATCAATAAAACTTACCAATACGTTTTTAAATGCAAAAGTTGATAACTGGCACGAATGATATTAATTTTATTACATTTGTTAAAAGATAGTAATTAACTTCTCCATAACTTTATGATAACGACTTTTATCACCATACGATTTCTTGATATACTTGATATACTCCTTGTTGCTTTTTTATTATATCAAATTTATAAGCTAATTAGGGGAACAACAGCAATAAATATATTTATTGGTATTTTTTCGCTTTATTTATTATGGCTCGTGGTTAAGGCTCTAAACATGAGCTTATTGAGTAGTATTTTGGGGCAGGTGATTGGAGTTGGAGTTATCGCTCTGATAATTGTTTTTCAGCAGGAAATACGAAGATTTTTATTAATAATTAGTACAAGATATATCAGGAGTAGGAAATTTTCGTTTGAGAAATTATTTTCGTTTGGAGAAAAAAAAGTGTATGAAGTTCAAATAGATTCGATTGTAAATGCATGTTCAAATATGTCGGCATTTAAGACCGGTGCCTTGATTGCAATATCCAAAAAATCTGATTTAATGAGTTTTATTAGAACGGGAGATGTAATCAATGCAGACACTTCAAGCAGACTTTTAGAAAGTATTTTTTTTAAGAACAGCCCGTTACATGATGGTGCTGTAATAATAAAAAGAGATAAAATAGCTGCTGCGCGTTGTGTTCTTCCAATAACGGAAAGGATTGATTTACCTCCTCAGTTTGGAATGCGCCATAGAGCAGCGCTTGGAATAGCAGAAAAGACAGATGCTGTCGTTATACTTGTATCTGAAGAGACTGGCGCTATTTCATTTGCCAAAGAGGAAAATATTGAAACCAATATTGGCCTAAATCGTTTACGACAGATTCTGGAAAAAGAGTTTTCTATTGATTAATAAAATATTTAATTATAGTATGAATATAAAGGAGATTCTGAATTATTCGTTAATAGAAACAAATAATCTACACATTACAGTTTACAATCTACTAATGGTTGCGGTTATTCTAATAATGACCGAAATTATTATTTGGATCTTACATCGTGTTTTTAGGAAAAGTATATATCCTAAACCAAATATTGATATTGGGAAAAGCCATACGATTTACCGACTAATAAAATATTTTCTTTGGATAACAGCTATTCTTCTGGTACTACAGACAATTGGTCTTAAAGTAACATTCATTTTAGCTGGTTCTGCTGCATTATTGGTTGGATTAGGTTTAGGATTGCAGGAAATATTTAGAGATATAGTTTCTGGATTAATCCTGCTTTTTGAAAGAAACATGAAGATAAACGATGTTGTTGAAGTAGAAAAAGAAATAGGAAAAGTTAAAGAAATTGGTTTTCGAACAACTAAAGTAGAAACAAGAGATAACATTATTCATATAATACCTAATTCTAAATTTATAACAAGAGAAGTAATAAACTGGAGCCATATAGAAAAATTAACCCGGTTTTTGGTAAATGTTGGTGTTGCTTATGGATCAGATGTCAGACTGGTAGAAAAATTGCTACATGATTGTGCTATAAATCATAAAAAAATATCAGAAAGACCCGATCCTTTTGTACGATTTAATGATTTTGGAGAGTCTTCATTAGAATTTCAGGTATATTTTTGGACAAATGAATCTTTCTATGTTGAAAATATAAAGAGTGATTTACGTTTTGAGATTGATAAAAAATTTAGAGAACATAACATACATATTCCTTTTCCTCAAATGGATGTTCATATTATCTCAAAATAAGCTGACTATTCTCTTCTTTTTTTTGTCTGTTTTTCTTTTTAAGTTTTGGCAAATTAGCTTTCTTTTCTTCTTTACGGAGTAATCTTTCAATATTTTTTTGATGTGTAAATAGCATTAAGACTGCCATAATTAATGAAAAAATAACTAAAGTAGGTGTTGTTTCTTTAAAAATAACAATAATTAAAAAAGGAAAAGAAAAACCTGATATCATAGAACTTAAAGAAACATATCTGGTAATAACAAGTGTTGTAAAGAAGACTCCGCCCATTATTAGAGTAGGATAGAAGCTAATGGCACAAATTACACCAAATAAAGTAGCAACACCTTTTCCTCCTCTAAATCCAACATAAACCGGAAAGATATGACCTATCATTGCAGCTATACCAAGCAATAACTGAATATTTATATAATCACCACTATGTGGGATATAATAGCGAGTAAAGTGAATAAAATTTACAGCCAGAAAACCTTTTAGAATATCAACTACAAAAACGACTATTCCTGCTCTTGCTCCTAATACTCTAAATGTATTTGTAGCACCGGCATTTCCACTTCCAAAATCGCGGATGTCAATCTTGTAAAATGATCGGCCAATCCACACTGAAGTGGGAATCGCCCCTAAAAAGTACGCTGCGATTATAATAATAATATTTACTACAATATGCATATATCTAAATTTATAAAGACATGCAAAATAACAAATATTTTTTTATACATCAAATTATATCTTGAATCATTGTGAATGATATGCCTAGACTTATTCTCCTGGTTAAAATGTTGCTTTTACGGTAAAACATTAAACTATTTTCCCGGGCACTGGTTTCTTACACTTTCTTTTATGTCTTTATCCCCATAAGCCTCATCAAATGCAGCACTGAATTTATTAGCTAATCTGGTGGCTGTTAATTCATAATCTTCCTTCTCAATCCACATATTTACCGGATTTAAAATTTTATTTGGGATACCGGGGCATGTTTTTGGAATATTCAAATGAAATAATTCATCATAAATATATTCAACATTTTCCAGATCACCACTTAATGCTGCGTTCACCATTGCACGTGTTAGTTTAAGATCGATTCTTTTACCAACGCCATAAATGCCACCAAACCAGCCTGTGTTAACTAAATAGACTTTGGTATTATGTTGTTGCATTTTTTCACCTAACATTATTGAATAAATTTCAGGATTTAATGGCATAAACGGTTGTCCAAAGAATCTTGAGAATGTTGCTTGTGGTTCGGTAATTCCGGTTTCAGTACCGGCTAATTTGCTGGTATATCCCATTAAAAACCATAACATAGCTTGATTAGGGTCGAGTTTTGAAACAGGAGGTAAAACTCCATAAGCATCGGCAGTTAAAAATAAAATTGTTGTTGGATGACCAGATACTGATGACTCTTTAATATTGCTCAAAAATGATAAAGGATAAGATGTTCGAGAGTTTTCTGTTATTCTGCTATCATTAAAATCAAATTCGCCAGTTGGGTAAACCATAGCATTTTCAATAATTGCTCCATGATTTAACGGATCATCTTTATGCATAACAGCATCATAAATCTCAGGTTCTTTATCAGGATTAATATTTATCATTTTAGCATAACATCCGTTTTCAAAATTTGCAATTCCGTCAATGCTCCAGCCATGCTCATCATCACCTAAAAGAGATCTTTCCGGATCAGCAGATAATGTAGTTTTTCCGGTTCCCGATAAACCCAATAATAATGCTGAATTTCCATTTTTGTCTTCATTTGCTGAACAGTGTAAAGGTAATACTCCTCCGAACGGAAGATAATAATTCATTACGGTGAACATTAGTTTTTTAACACTACCCAAATATGCAGAGCCTACAATTATACCTAACCTTCTATCAAAGTCCATAATAACAGCTACGTTTGAAGTATCTCCATTAGGCAAAACTCTTAAAAGGCTTTTGTACTTTATACTATTAAGTTTATCAAAGGGAACTGTAACTAACTGAAATCCACGATTAACAAAAACACTTTTTTTAATATCCTTAGGAACAGGTCTGAACATATTATCAGTAAAAAGTGCAGTTAATGCATGACCAGTAATGGTTCTAACAGGCAATGCATATTTTGAGTCAGCACCAATTACTCTATCGGTAATATAAATATTTTCTTTTTTTAATAAAAAGTCCAGAGCATCAGAAAATATCATATTAAATATGTCTTCCTTAATTGGAATGTTATTTGGTGATGACCAGTCAATATTGGCCTCACTTGTACTTCTTTTTACAATATACGTATCTTTTGGCCTTCGACCGGTTGATTCGGGAGCAGTCCATGTGGCTAATGCTCCATTTTTCGAAGTTATTGCTTCTCTGTTATCCAGAACGTGTTTTATTAACTTCTTTCGGTCAAGATTTACAAGAACATTATTGTGCCCTTCAATAATGTCAATTATAGATTTATTAAAAGAAGATTCCAGATTTTTATCCATAGTTACGTATAATGTAATTGTATATTAAAATGAAAAATTCAAATTTAAGAAAAAATGCTATTAACATAGCATTCTTTATAACATATTTGAGTATAAAAAAAGCCATCAAAAATGATGGCTTTTAAATATTTAACATTTATTTTTTATCTCAAAGCAGCTTGTGCAGCAGCAAGTCTTGCGATAGGAACACGGAAAGGAGAACAAGAAACATAATCCAAACCTGTTCTGTGACAGAACTCAACTGATGATGGCTCACCACCATGCTCACCACAGATACCTATTTTTAATTCAGGGTTAATAGCTCTGCCTTTTTGAGTAGCCATTTCAACCAATTGACCAACACCAATTTGATCTAATTGCTGGAATGGATCGTTTTTTAATATACCTTTATTAATATAAATTGGTAAGAATTTACCGGCATCATCACGTGAGTATCCAAAAGTCATTTGTGTTAAGTCGTTTGTACCGAATGAGAAGAATTCTGCATGTTTAGCAATTTCGTTAGCGGTTAAACACGCACGAGGAATCTCGATCATTGTACCTACCATGTAATCAACTGTTATTCCTTTTTCTTCAAAAACTTTTTTAGCTATCGTATGGATAATATTTTCCTGCATTGTATACTCTTTTACAGTACCAATAAGTGGAATCATAATTTCAGGCTTAGGATTAAGACCTTTAGCTTTTAAATCGCAAGTAGCTTCGATAATAGCACGAGCTTGCATTTCAGTAATTTCAGGGTAAGTGTTTCCTAAACGGCATCCCCTGTGACCAAGCATTGGGTTGAATTCATGTAAAGAATCAACTTTAGCTTTAATAACATCAATAGAAACACCTAATTTTTCAGCCATTTCAGCTTGAGACGCAGCATCGTTAGGAGTAAACTCATGCAATGGAGGATCCAGTAATCGGATAGTAACACCGAAACCGTCCATAGCTTCTAAAATACCAGTAAAATCTTCACGTTGAATAGGTAATAATTTAGCAAGAGCTTTTTCGCGTCCTTCAAGATCTTCTGCAAGAATCATTTCGCGAATAGCCCAGATACGATCACCTTCGAAAAACATGTGTTCAGTACGACAAAGACCAATACCTTTAGCGCCAAACTCACGAGCAGTTTTAGCATCAGCAGGAGAATCAGCATTTGTTCTTACATACATTTTAGTATTTTTCTCAGCAAGATCCATAATTTTACCGAAGTTACCAGATAATTCAGGTGTAATAGTGGCAACTTTCCCTTCGTAAACCACACCAGTAGAACCGTCAAGAGAGATAAAATCTCCTTTTTTAAATTCTACACCGTTTATAGATAGTGCTGTACCTGATACAGAAATACCTGCAGCAGAAGAAATACAACATTTACCCATTCCACGAGCAACTACAGCAGCATGAGAAGTCATACCACCACGTTCAGTAAGAATACCAGCAGCAGCATACATTCCTTTTAAATCTTCAGGAGAAGTTTCACGACGTACAAGTATTACTTTCTCACCTTTTTCAGCTTCAATTTCAGCATCTTCAGCAGAGAAAACAATTTTACCGGTAGCAGCTCCCGGAGAAGCAGGAAGACCTTTAGAAAGAACTTTTGCAGAAGCAATAGCTTTAGTATCAAATACCGGGTGAAGAAGTTCATCTAATTTATTTGGTTCTTGACGTAAAACAGCAGTCTTTTCGTCGATCATACCTTGATCTAACATATCTATAGCCATTTTTACCATAGCAGCACCAGTACGTTTACCATTACGAGTTTGCAACATCCAAAGTTTACCATCCTGGATAGTGAACTCCATATCTTGCATATCAGTATAGTGATCTTCTAATTTTTGTTGTACTTCATTAAGTTCGTTATACAATGTAGGCATTGATTCTTCTAATGAAGGGAAATCTTTAATACGAACTTCTTCTGAAGTACCGTTACGTTTAGCCCAACGCTTAGAACCAATTTTAGTAATTTCTAACGGAGTACGAACACCTGAAACAACATCTTCGCCTTGAGCATTAATTAAATACTCTCCATTAAATTGATCTTCACCTGTAGCAGCATCACGAGAGAAACAAACACCAGTAGCTGAATTGTTTCCCATGTTACCATATACCATAGCTTGTACGTTTACAGCTGTTCCCCACTCATCAGGAATTTGCTCCATACGACGGTAAAGAATGGCTCTTTTGGTATTCCATGAATCGAATACTGCACAAATAGAACCCCATAACTGATCCCATGGATTAGTTGGAAAATTTGTATCAGTATATTTTTTTACTACTTTTTTGTATTCTTCTACGATAAATTTTAAATCTTCTACTGTAAATTCAGCATCAGATGCATAGTTTTTAGATTCTTTAACCTTATCAAGTACTATCTCAAAAGGATCATGTTGACCTTGCTCAGCTTCAACCCCCATAACAACATTACCATACATATGGATAAAACGACGATATGAATC
Organism: Bacteroidales bacterium; assembly: GCA_030643125.1. GTDB lineage: Bacteria > Bacteroidota > Bacteroidia > Bacteroidales > UBA12077 > UBA12077. Next base: position 5,480 of record DAOWML010000019.1, on the reverse strand, counting down.
GTAAGCAAATTTCTCATTTCCCGATTTTTCAGCAACAATCTTTACTGTATCATCGTTCATGCCGAGATTAAGAACAGTATCCATCATTCCGGGCATAGAAGCGCGAGCACCAGAACGTACAGATACTAAAAGAGTAAAACCTTCACTGTTTTCGCCGAATTTGGCATTCATTGTTTTTTCTGTGGCAGCAATACCTGCTTCAACTTCAGCTTTTATAAGTTCAACAACTGCATCTTTACCTTTTTGATTATATTCAGTACAAACTTCAGTTGTAATTGTAAATCCTGCAGGAACAGGTACTCCAAGAAGATTCATCTCGGCAAGGTTAGCACCTTTTCCACCAAGAAGGTTTTTCATTGTAGTATTACCTTCTGCTTTTTTATCTCCAAAAGTGTAAACTCTTTTTACGTTTGACATTTTTTAATGTATTTATTATTTGTAAATAATTGAATATGATTGCTTTAATAAAAAATATTGTAGGATACAAATATATTCAAAAATTACCAAATCGAGGCCTTTAAATTGAATATTTTATTACAAATTCGGATAAAATAATTATTAAACTATTTTTTAATACTTTTTGCAAACGTTTGTGAAAATGGTTTAATAAGTGAAATGTGAAAAGGAGAAAAGGAGAGGATGAGAAGAAGAGAGGATGTGATTTTTGGAATTTCTAATTTAATTAATCATTATTCATTAATCATTTATCATTGTATCAGGCTCTCGGATGGAACCGGATTATGGCATCGCGCAAATATTCGCGGTCAAGATGTGTATAAATTTCTGTTGTAATAATAGATTCATGGCCTAACATTTCTTGTACGGCACGTAAATCAGCACCACCATCGATCAGATGAGAGGCAAATGAATGGCGAAAAGTATGTGGGCTAATATTCTTTTTAATTCCTGCTTTTTTGGCTAAATTTTTAATAATTGTAAAAATCATAACACGGGTTATTTGTTTACCTCTGCGATTTAGAAAAACAATATTTTGACTTGATTTATCGATGTTTGGTTGCAAATTGCGATCCTGAAAATAATATTTTATTTCTTTCATAGCTTTTTGGCCAATTGGTACAAGACGTTCCTTGTCGCCCTTACCAACAACCCGAATAAAACCGTCATTAAAATACAGATTCGTTATTTTTAAGTTAATTAGTTCCGATACACGAAGTCCGCAACTATACAGTGTTTCAATAATTGCTTTATTTCGTTGTCCTTCAGGTTTACTTAAATCAATTGCAGCAATAATACGATCAATTTCTTCAATAGATAGCACTTCCGGTAATTTGCGGCCTAACCTGGGCGACTCTAATAAACTACTAGGATCTGTTTCAATAATATCTTCAAGAATCAAATATTTAAAAAATGCTTTTAATCCGGAAATTATTCTGGCTTGAGATCGGGCATTTAACTCAAGCTCATTGATCCATTCTATAAAGTTTTTTAAATCCTGTAACTTTACATTTATTGGAGAAATGTTCAATTTTTTTATTTCAATGTATGTAACAAGTTTTCGAATATCAGTTTCGTAAGCAGTAATAGAATTATCAGATAAAGATTTTTCAAGCTTTAGAAAATTTTTAAATTGTATTATGCTTTTATCCCAGTTCATTAAAAAATTGTTAATAATAGAACTACCATCGTTCAAAGTTAATGTTTATGCTTAAATTTGCATAAGAATTTAAATAAATAAAGAAACATGAAAATTCAGATTATAAATGGGCCAAACCTGAATTTATTAGGAACCCGTGAAAAAGATATATACGGAGAAATCACTTTTGAAGAATACCTAAAGTTACTTCATGAACATTATGGAAATATCCAGATAGATTATTATCAATCGAATGTTGAGGGAGAAATAATTAATAAATTGCATGAAACCGGTTTTAATTATGAAGGAATTATATTAAATGCAGGAGGTTATACGCACACATCTGTTGCTATAGCAGATGCAATTAAAGCTATTAAATCACCTGTTGTTGAAGTGCATATTTCCAATGTTTATGCACGGGAAGAGTATCGCCATAAATCCTTAATAGCACCTGAGTGTATCGGAAGTATTTCAGGATTTGGATTAGATAGCTATAGATTAGCTCTTGAAAGCCTTAGAATATTAAAAACGAAATAATCTTTGTAATGATAACAGTATTCGGAATACTGTAAAGACGCAATGCATTGTGTCTCTAAACTATAAACTAAACTATGATAAAAAAAACCAAAATTGTTGCCACTATATCGGATAAGACTTGCACTCCTGCATTTATCGAATCCTTGTATAAGGAAGGAATGAATGTTGTACGAATGAATACAGCTCACCAAACTCCCAAAGATGCACTTAAAGTTATTAATGATGTTAGACAGGTATCTGAAAAAATTGCTCTTTTAATTGATACCAAAGGGCCGGAAGTTAGAACTGTAAAAACCGATAAGGTTGTAGAATTAAAAGCAGGGCAGAAAATTAAGCTTATTGGTGATCCTTCTAAAGAAACTACAGATGAATGTATTTATGTTTCATATATAGATTTTGAAAAAGATGTTCCTGATAAATCAACAATATTAATTGACGATGGTTATGTTGAGTTAAAAGTAATTGAAAAACAACCCGGTTCTTTGTTATGTGAAGCTACAAACGATGGTGTTGTTGGAGGAAGAAAAGGGGTGAATGTTCCAAATGTTGTATTTAATTTACCATCATTAAGTCAAAGAGATAAGGAGTTTATTCAATTAGCTATTGAGCAGGATATTGATTTTATTGCTCACTCGTTTGTACGAAGCAAAGAAGATGTTATTGAGATACAAAAATTATTGGATGCTCAGAATAGTAAAATAAAAATTATTGCTAAAATAGAAAATCAGCAGGGAGTCGATAATATTGATGAGATTTTGAATCATGCTTATGGTGTTATGGTTGCTCGTGGCGATTTGGCAGTTGAAATACCTTATGAGCAAATACCCGGATTGCAACGATATCTGATAAGTAAATGTATTGAAAAACGAAAACCTGTTATTGTAGCTACTCAAATGTTGCATTCAATGATTAAGAATCCAAGACCTACCCGCGCTGAGGTAAACGATGTAGCTAGTGCTGTATACAGAAATACTGATGCAATAATGCTTAGTGGGGAAACTGCTAATGGTGCATATCCTGTTGAATCGGTTTGCACCATGGCGAAAATTGCCATGGAAGTTGAAAAAACAAAAGAGCCTTTTAATGATATTCAGACAGTAATAATTAACAATAAAGTTGCAGCATATTTGTGTAAGGCAGCTGTTAAGGGAGCAATAAGAATGGATGCAAAAGCCATAATTGCTGATTCAACATCGGGTAAAACATTAAGGAGTTTGGCTGCGTATCGTGGTGCAAAACCTATATTTGCCCAGTGTTACTCAAAACGTACCATGCGCGAAATGGCTTTAAGTTATGGTGTTAATGCCGATTATATGGAGCCTAAGGAAACATCACATGAGTTTTTATCCGAAGCTTTAACTACATTGATTGATAAATATACATTTACCAAAGATGATTTGTTAGTTATTGTTGCTGGTAATTTTGGCAGAAGTTACGGTGTTTCATATACTGAAATAGGAACAATAGAAAATTTATTGGTGAATTTGGAATAATATCTTGATAAATAATAGCAACAAGGCGAATAACCAAATCTATAAATTAAGAAATACATGAAACATCAATGAACTGACGGGTTAACCCGTCGGTTCACAAAAAGACAATAAAAATAAATTCTTTTAATTATTTACACATTTATGCACTAGCGTTTACAACCTGTCTGCCCTGTCTGCCGTTAGGCAGGCGACAGGCAGGCATGAATGTTCCATGGTAATTGAAATATAGAAGCTAAAAATAGCGATTGTATTTATTTGAAACACAAATGTATAACACAAATTTATTCTCATGAAAAAGATATGTGTTTTTTTATTATTACTTATTGCAAATTCATCATTTGCACAGGAGCAGTATGATTTTGCTATTTATCATGATAATAATATTGGTGCCTGGGAAGATGGCATTGTAGCTTTTGAACAGTTTCTTAACTGGAAAGGCGTGTCGCATAATAGAGTTACTGCACAAGATGTTAATACGATAATATTAAAAAAAATTTACAAGGTGATTTATTTTCCCGGAGGTGATGCCGATTATTATAATGCAGACATAAATTCTACAGGAATTCAAAATATACAAGAAATGATTACCGAAGGTAATGCGTACATTGGTATTTGTGCCGGAGCGGAATTTGCTTGTGATAAATTAGTGTGGCAAGGCGTAACTTACGATTATCCTTTGAATCTTTTTCAGGGAAAATCTATTGGTCCGATTAATGAATTGGCTGTTTGGGATAATTATGATATGACAACACTTACAATGAATCTTGAAAATGAAATCAACCAATTTGAATCAGAAAACGAAGATATGCTTTATTGGGGTGGTTCAATTTTTAGTCCCTACTCAAATACTGTGTTTGATACAATTGCAACTTTTGATGGTTATTATAACCGGCCTGCAATAATAAATTTTAATTATGGCAATGGCAGGGTATTGCTTATTAGCCCACACCCCGAAATTGAAGAAGATAGCGACAGAGATAAGACAAACGTGGCACAAGAGCTTAATGATAACGGTTCTGACTGGAACTTTCTGTGGGCAGCAACCGATTGGCTTTTAGGAAATTCAATATCAACCTCGAATAATGTACCAAATTTTTCATACTCCTGTAATCAGAATATTAAAATTTACCCAAATCCGGCAAACAAGATTTTAAATATTGCAATTAATCATGGACAAGAAATAGAGAGAGTTGTTATTTATAATCAAATTGGACAAATTGTATTATCTGAAAAACCAAAAAACAAATCGATAGATTTGTCATGTTTTCCAAAAGGAATATATATAGTTGAGATTGAAATTAATGGCATAAACTATATAGAGAAACTAATTATTAGCGATTAGAATAGGAGTGTCCAATTGTTAAGTGCTTGTTAAGAAATAAAGTTTACAAAATTGACGAAGTTATTTTGTTTATTTTTAAGACATAAAAGTTGCGAATAGCCACAGTTGAATTTAGTCAAACCGTGGCGCCTGCCTGACGCCTGCCTAACGGCAGTCAGGGTAGTCAGGGCAGATAAGCACCTTTCGCTTGTTTTTTTGTTTATCAAATTTTATATTGTAAGCCAAACAATATTTTAGTAATTATCAGCATGTTTCATAGTTTTTAAAATAATTTGTAGATTTACTACATAATTAAATAGAAAGAACTTTTTACTTCTATTTTATAGTTAGGTAACATGGCTATGGAGCACACAGATATACTACATCATTGCACAAAGTTAAATACTCTTAAATGTATTTTGGAAAATAGAACAATTCGTTTTTCAAGACTATCTGAAGTAAATGATAAATTTGAAGCGGAAACTCAAGACATAGGAAATTTAGGAAAGTATATTTTTGTAAGTTGCTGGTCTTT
>DAOWML010000304.1 GCA_030643125.1 Bacteroidales bacterium | reverse complement strand
TTCTGTTCCTCCTGCTCCCGGATTTATTTGTAAATATGCTCCTAAACTATCTTCGTCGTTTCGAAGCATGTTTTTAAGTTCCAGATTTTCAATTAAGTCAAGCGTTTTAGCATATTGGTTCTCAACTTCGGATTCTTCAATTTCTCCTTCTTTAAAGAAATCGATGGCTACTTTAAGTTCCTCAACCTGTGTTTCAATTTCTTTAAAAGAATTGGTCCATTCTTTTAATCTTGAGATATGTTTTAACTGTTTTTCTGCTTTTTGTGGATCGTCCCAAAAGTCTGGTTCCTGGGTTTTTTCTTCTTCTTCTTCTATTCGAATTAATTTATTTTCGATGTCAAAGATGCCTCCTCAGCGCTTCCTGGCGCTTTTCAATATCTCTTAATTGTTCGTTACTTATCATTATTATTCTACAAATTAAATTATGAAGAAACAAAAGTAGTAATAATGATAGGATTCTTAACTATTGTTGAGATATAAAAAAAGGGAGCAAAGCTCCCTTATAATTTATGATGATAATTTATTTAGTATCCACCACTATTTTCAAGTTTGTCCATTTCTTTATCGAAAGTTTCTTTATACTTTTCGTAGTCATAGTCAATTTTTAAACGTTGATCTCTGGATAGTTTATTATTTAAAGCTTCTTCTAAAGCATCAACACTCATTTCAATAGCTACATAGGTTTTGTAACGACCTTCTTTTGTGATGGTTTGTTTTTCACAAATTACTTTGATGTTGTTTAATTGTTGATTTAAAACTTCGCGGGTTAAAGACTCAAATCTTTCTTCCACTTCTTCAACATTGTTAAATTCTCTTGAATTTACATAGTTGTCTGTAGTTCCTTTAATAACTGTTTGTATTAAACCGGCTAAATCAGCTTTTACATTACTCATAGCTTTTTTACGCGCAGTTACCTGGTCAGAGCTTTCGCCGATAGAGTTTGCACGGAAGTTGCTTTTATCACTTCTGTAGTCGGGACCAGAACAATAAACCTCAATTAAAGTTTCATTTTTAACATTAGAAACATCTTCTTTTGATTTACAGCTGGTAAAAGTGCTTCCAAAAATAACAGCACCTGCTAACAGTAAACCTAATGGTTTGTAAATTTTTGTTTTCATAATTTCGAATTTTAGAATTTAATAATTAATTGTAATTTAATCTTATAAATTTATTTTCCTGATATTTGGTATTAGTTCATTTTTAATTTTTAATTCTGCCTTTGAAATTGCATCCTGGGCTGCTATTTCAAAACTTCCTGATTTTATTCCCTTTACATTGTTTATTACGTCATTATAAATTTCCATTTCAGAATTTGCATTGGTGATAGAAATATTACAATTCAAAAATGCTGTGTGTAAATTATGCTTATCAAGTTTTGTTCCTTTAACTACTTCAGAATTTATTTTAATAAAAACATCAGCAATTTCTTTATCATTTGTAAATGAGAAAAAGTTTTCCGATAATTCTTCTTTAAATAATTTTGTTATTGGTTGATTTGAGTTGATATTTCCAAGAAATATTTCTTGCGACTCAAGATAAGCAAATATTTCTTTAACTACAATATTTAAATTACCATAAGGTTTATTACCTCTTTCATTAAATAAGTTCTTTAACAGATTATCCGGAGCATTTTCTCCAAAATAAACATCTGTATTTAACTCTGCTTTAATAATTTGAGTTCTTCCTTTAGGAGCCATATTTGCTATAGTACATTCAGCTTTTCCACTATTCAAAGAAATAACATTTTCTGTTTCATTTATGTTTAAATCAGGAAATGAAAATATAATAGGTAAATTAGAAATATTTTGCGTTTCCAAATCAGTCTTTAGTTTAACTTTTACATAAACAGGTTCGTTATCCGATGAAAGTGCCTGAAGAGTGTAAACTTCTTTTTCAGGAACAATACGTATTCTGCTAAAAATATCTTGGATAGACTGATAAACAGCATTGTCCAGGTAGGTTTTGCCATCAAAAGTGAATACCGATAAATCTTTGCCAATATGTTTTTTTATCGCATCAAAAGCTTTTACATAATAAATTAATGCATTATTAATATCATATTCTTTTTCAGCTTCCTGTGCTTTTTCGAAAAAGTCCTTTGATAGATTTTTTGCTCTATCTAATCTTTCCCGCTTTTTTCTTTGATAATCAGCTTTTGATAATCTGTAATAAACCCAATATTCTTCTTTATCTTCCCACGAATCAATAATCTCATATCCTTCAATATCATCTTTTGCCGTTATTTTTATTTGGGCCTCATAAGTTTCTTTATATCCTGAATTATCTTCAAACTGGCTTAGAATGGAATTGCTCGATATTTTAACTGATATTTCGGAAATAATATCTGCCAATGCATTGTTTTTGGCTATTTGAATATAATCTGCATTAGATTTAATTTTAGTTGATTTCCCGATTCCAATATAATAGTTATTATCTACCGGGCGATTGCTTATCCATTTGGGTTTTCGTTTCGAGCCAGCTTTTGATTCTCCTAAATTCATAAAGAAAATAATGGAGAGAAAGAGTATAAATGATATTTTAAATTTATGAATCATTTTGTAATAATATAATTGTAAAATTAATGAATTTTTATTAAAAATTGTTTACTGTTTGTATTTTTCAATAATTGTTGAAACCATATCAAATACCTTGCCATTTTCAAATCCTCGAGATGTTGCAAATCGCACAAGCTTAGATTTTATGGTGTATTCATCCTTGTCTTTTATTGCTTTAATTTTTTTTATTAGCTCGTTTTCTAAAAGCTTATCATATTCCATTTCGGGAATTTCATCTAAGGCAGATTTAATGTATTCGTAAGCGATATTTTTTTGTTTTAGGGTATATTCAATCTTTATTTTGCCCCATTTATTAAAGCGAAATTTATCTTTTGCAAAAAACAGAGTATATCTTTGTTCGTTAATAAACTGGTCTTTAATTAATAGTTCAATTACTGTATCATGATCTTTAGTTGGGAGTTTCCAATCGAAAAGTTTTTTTCGAATATCAAATATGCACTTTTCCTGTCCTGCACAGAGGGTTTGTGCTTTAAGTATCGCTTTTTTTATCGATGTTGGTTTTTTTGAGTTTGACACAATATTTTATTTTAAAATACCCTTTAACATTCGATCTTTTCCGTTTATATCTTTTTTAAGTGAGATATCCCGGAAAGCTCTTTCTTCAAGCAATAATGCCGTTTCTTTTCCAAACGACTCATTTACTTCGAAATAGATTTTCCCTCCCGGATTTAAATGATTCA
>DAOWML010000307.1 GCA_030643125.1 Bacteroidales bacterium | reverse complement strand
TGGGTAACAGCAGAAAAACAAGGTGTAAAAAGCGCATCCTATTTTTGGGTTGGATCTGAAGCGCCACATGATAGTATTTTTCCAACTTATCATTATGCTTATAATGGTTCAGTCCCTTTCGAAGAAAGAATTGATGGAGTTATTAAATGGCTTAAATTATCTGAAAGTGAAAGGCCTCATTTAATAATGTGGTATATTCAGGAGCCTGATAGTAAGGGTCATGATGTTGGGCCAGACCATCCGGAAATTGTTACAATGCTTGAGTATTTAGATAGCTTAGTTGGAGTGTTTAATCAGAAAGTATCAGAATTACCAATTGCCGATAAAATTAATATAATCATAACTTCTGATCATGGAATGGGAGAAATAAGCAAAGATCGAGTTGTTTATTTATACGATTTAATCCATAAAGATTGGTGTGAACAAATTGATGGTGGAAATCCGGTTTATTCAATCGAAGCTAAAGATGAATATTATGATACGATTTCTAGGATTCTTTCAAATGCAGAACATATTAAGGTTTGGAAAAAAAGTGAAGTTCCTGAAAGATTACATTATGGTTCAAGCCAAAGAATAAAAGATTTTGTTGTGGTAGCTGATAGTAGTTGGAGTTTGTTGAGATCATCCAAAAGAAAAAGTTATTCGGGAGGCACACATGGTTATGATAATATTAATAAGGATATGCATGCTATTTTTTATGCTTATGGACCGGCATTTAAAGAAGGACATAAGCATCATGCTATAAATAACATTGACTTATATCCTTTAATTTGTGAAATCCTTAAACTTGAACCGGCAAAAGTTGATGGCAAACTGAAAAATACTTTCCAAATGTTAAAAAAGCAGGATTAAAGATAAATTTATTTAAAAAATACTTATTTTAAGACCATTTTGTAATATGCAATAAAACAGACACATAACAGGCCTGTGGACTTGGTTAATATCTATGTTAATAAATTTTTATTTCATCCAAAACCCTTCTGAAACTGATGTTCTTGATGTTATTAACAATCCTTGTGAAGATTAAAATTAAACAGAATTTTTAATTCTGATTTTTTTTCCTTATGGCGCTATAATCCTTTAATAACAAGGCTTACAGTAATTTATACAAATCGTTAATAACTATTAAGAAATGTTGAAAAGTACAAATGCAAACTCCTTGCCCAAACTTATAAGTATGCTTAATTTAGCATTACCTTTTCTGAAAGTATTACAAAAACATAATCGATTAATCATAAACTCATTATAAATCTGCTTTAAATGGATGTAAAAGGAATGGCGACGGATGAAAAATCAACCAGGGTTTCGCAAGAAAAAATATCCCGAAAGCTTTCGGGACAAAGGACATATACTTTTGATGAGGCTTTTAAAAGCTCAAAAGAGTATTTTAGTGGGGATGAACTTGCTGCTCGTGTTTGGGCAAACAAATATGCATTAAAAGATTCGTATGGTAATTTATTTGAAATAAATCCAAATGAAATGCATAGAAGACTTGCAAAAGAAATTGCAAGAATTGAAAATCGCTATTCAAGCCCAATGAGTGAAGAAAAAATTTATGGTCTTTTAAAAGACTTTAAATACATTATTCCTCAGGGAGGTCCAATGTCGGGTATTGGAAATAAATACCAGATTGCTTCGTTATCGAATTGTTTTGTTATTGGACATAAAAATCCTGCTGATTCTTATGGTGGAATTATGAAAATAGATCAGGAACAGGTGCAATTAATGAAACGACGTGGTGGTGTTGGCCATGATTTATCACATATACGTCCGCAAGGGAGTCCCGTATTAAATAGCGCACTTACTTCTACAGGAGTAGTTCCTTTTATGGAAAGGTATTCAAACTCGACTCGTGAGGTTGCCCAGGATGGCCGACGAGGAGCACTTATGCTTAGTATTTCAAGTAAACATCCTGATGCAGAAAAATTTATTGATGCAAAACTTGAAACAGGAAAAGTTACCGGTGCAAATATTTCTGTACGAATTGATAACGAATTTATGCAGTCGGTAGTAGAAAAGAAACCATATACTCAACAGTATCCAGTTGAGTCAACAGAACCAACTTTTAAACAAACTACTGATGCCGGGAAAATATGGAAAAAAATTGTACATAATGCATGGAAATCTGCAGAGCCGGGCATCTTATTCTGGGATACAATAATAAATGAGTCAGTAGCAGATTGTTATGCAGATATGGGATATAAAACAGTTTCTACAAACCCTTGTGGCGAAATTCCTCTTTGCCCTTACGATAGTTGTAGATTATTAGCAGTTAATTTATATAGCTATGTGGAAAATCCATTTACCCTGGATGCAAAATTCAATTTTGAGCTATTCAAAGAACATGTAGGTTATGCCCAAAGAATAATGGATGATATTATTGATCTTGAATTAGAAAAAATTGATGCTATTTTAAGTAAAATTGAACGTGATCCTGAAGATTACGAATTTAAAATGGTTGAAGATAAGCTTTGGAGAAATATTCGAACAAAAGCTATAGAAGGAAGAAGAACAGGTGTAGGTATTACAGCCGAAGGTGATATGTTGGCTGCTTTGGGTTTGCGTTATGGAAGTGAAATTGCTGTTGATTTTTCAGAAGAAGTTCACAAAACCATAGCTTTAGCGGCATATCGCTCGTCTGTTGATATGGCTAAAGAACGTGGTGCTTTTGAGATATATGATGTTCAAAAAGAAAAAGACAATCCTTTTATTTTAAGATTAAAAGAACAAGATGAGCAACTATATGCCGATATGGTTCAGTACGGAAGAAGAAACATTGCTTTATTAACTATTGCTCCAACAGGTACTACAAGTTTGATGACTCAAACTACATCTGGTATTGAGCCAGTATTCATGCCTGTGTATAAGCGAAGAAGAAAAGTTAATCCAAACGATTCTGATACAACAGTTTCATTTATCGATGAAATAGGAGATTCATGGGAAGAGTATAATGTATTTCATCACAAGTTTCTAGATTGGTTAAATATTAATGGTTACAAGCCCGAAGAAATAAAAACCATGTCTGATGATGAGATTGAAGCAATTATCGAAAAAACTCCGTATTATAAAGCAACATCAAATGATGTTGATTGGGTTAGTAAAGTGAAAATGCAAGGCAGAATACAAAAGTGGGTTGATCATTCAATTAGTGTAACTATTAATTTACCGGCAGATGCTACGGAAGAGCTGGTAGGACAACTATATGTTACAGC
>DAOWML010000126.1 GCA_030643125.1 Bacteroidales bacterium | reverse complement strand
GAAATTTAAGAAGCTAAGGTTTAGTTAGACTGCTCTTTGTCAGACTATTCTCAAAAATCAATAAAGAGATAAACATGTAGAACGCATTTGGATTTCTTATTCGGACGCGGGTTCGATTCCCGCCAGCTCCACTACTACAAATCACAAAAACACCTCATCTTGAGTATTCGGGATGAGGTGTTTGAAAATCGTAGACTAAATATTGACTGCCTTTATACCTATTTGCCGATACAGAAAGTAATTTATTTTTGTATAAACCTGATATTTATCTTCTTACAAAGATTAGTGTTTTTTAAAAGTGTAATACAGTTGTAATAAATTAAGCTAAATATTACAGAAAGAAACTTGAATTAAAATATTAAATACCCATAATCTGAGCATTTAAGAATATAAAAGTTAGTAATGCCAATTTTAGTTGGTTAATAAGTTAAAAATATTGTAAATTGAATATTTTTAATTTATGATGTAATGCTAAACTGTAAAAAATATTATGAGTAATGTTAACAATAAAATCTTTTGATTTAATTTACTTGGCTACAAATTTACACTTTAAGTTTCTGGGTAAGATTAGTTTCCACTGACTCTGAATATAGAAATAATTTTATTAAAATCTAAAATTATGAGGGAAAAAACAAAAAAAAATAATGAAGCCGATTTTAAAAAACTATCAAACCTTTCTACTGACTGTATCATAATTCATCAAGATGATATTATCACTGATTTAAATGCTTCAGTAATTCAAATGTTTGGTTACAATAGAAACGAACTTATAGGTGCTAATTTATTTGAAAGTTTATTGTTAGAAAAACACAAATCATTAATTACGGATTCACAGGATGAAACAGATTATTATATAGAAACTGAATTGAAAAGAAAAGATGGTACTTTAGTCCAGGTTGCCATTTGTAATAAAAAAGTAATTTATGAAAAAGAAGAGCTAAATGTAATTTCAATAAGACACGGTAAAAACCAAACAGTAACAGAACCTGTTATAAAAGAAAAATTATTAACCAAAAAACTTATTAATAGCCTGCCGGGGATTTTTTATTCGTATAAAATTGAAGATCAATTTAAATTGGTTCGCTGGAATAATAATTTTGAAAAAGTAACCGGATATAGTCATTCTGAATTAATAAATCAAAACATACTGGATATATTCAGAAAAGAAGATCATTTATTCATTACAAGGGAAGTACAAAGAATTATTAAAGAAGGAAGTACTAATATCGAAGTAAATATTTTAAAGAAAAATGGTGGATTAGTCCAATTTTTAGTCAACGGACAATTAATTGAGGTAGATAATGTCAAGTATTTTTTCGGAATTGGCATTGATATTTCTGAACTCAAAAAAACTCAACAAAACCTTATTAAAAGTGAAAAAAAATTCAGAAATATATTTAATTCAAGCAGTGATGGAATTGTGATTTCAGATTCAAAAGATAATATCTTAGAAATTAACCCTATCTTAAGTAAACTTTCAGGATTATATATGGATAGTTTTACATTATATAAAACTAATGATTTTATTGCACCCTGGGATATTCATAAATTAAATAGATATAAAAAACTATTAAAAGCTGGCGATGCTCCACTTATTGAAGTTGAAATTATTACCCCCAATAAAAAAACTATACCTGTTGAATTAAACAGCAAAGTTATTGAATATAACAACAGTAAAGCTGTTCTTACTATTTTTCGGGATATTTCTCTCAGAAAACAACAAGAAAAACTTTTAAGATTAAATCAATTTGCAGTGGAAAATGCTTCAATTATGATTTTTGGGATTAACAAATTATCAGAAATAATTTATGCAAATAAATATGCCAGCACCATTACCGGATATAGTAGTAATGAGATTCTTAATATGCAGATTTCTGATTTAGCTAATAAAAAGTCTGAGGAAGATATACAGCAAATTATTCAAAAAGCGTTGCAAGAAAACAATTTGTCTCTCGTATCTACTTTTCGAAAAAAAGATAATACTCTCATTAAGGTAAATATAATAATAAGTACTCTTGTATTTGAAAATGAACCAATGTTATATGCTTTTGTTAAAGACATCACAGAAAGACTGGAAGCAGAAAGAAAAATATTAAGCACAGTTCTGGAAACAGAAGAACATGAGAGACAGAGATTTGCAAGAGACCTTCATGATAGTATAGGACCTATATTATCTGCTTCTAAAGTTTATTCTAAAGCATTAGAGTCGAATAAAATTGAAGGAGAAAAAGAAATTTTAATTAATAAATTAAACGAAACACTGGATGAGGCAATTACCGGGATACAAGAAATATCAGATAATATTAGCCCGCATATATTGAAAAGATACGGTTTTATAACTGCAATTGAATCATTTTATGAAAAAATCTTATCTATGAGTAAAATCGATTTAAGTTTAACATCAAATATCGATGATAGGTTAAACGATAAAATTGAAATCGTTCTTTATCGTATAAGCACCGAGCTAATTCATAACACAATAAAACATGCAAATGCGAATAATATATTTATTAAACTGGATAGAAAGAATAATGAAGTGCATTATACCTATACGGATGATGGAGATGGATTTAATGTTAAACAAACATTGTTAAAAAGTAAGGGAATGGGATTATCAAATATAAAAAGTAGAATACTATCACTTGATGGAAAAATAAAAATGACTAGTGATAAGAAAAAAGGATTTGAAATTCAAGTTCAAATTAATGAATAAACAAACAGCTGCCTGAGTTTGTAATACATTAATAAACTAAAATATACTAATATGGACAAAAGGTACAAAGTAATATTAGTTGACGACCATAATTTATTCCGAGAAAGCTTATGTTACCTGCTCACACAATCTAAAAAAATTGAAATTATTGCTGAAGCTGAAAATGGTGAGTTGTTTTTAGAGTTATTAAATGACCAAAAACCCGACCTTGTATTAATGGACATTAACATGCCCAAAATGGATGGTATAGAAGCTACTAAAAGGGCCTTAGAAAAATACCCGGATTTGAAAATTATTGCACTTTCAATGAATGGTGATGAAACATATTATTATAAAATGATTCATGCCGGAGCAAAGGGTTTTGTAATAAAAAAAGCAAGTAGTAATGAATTAATAGAAGCCATTGTAACTGTTATGCAAGGAAATGATTTTTTCTCACCTGAATTAATGAAAAATATTATAATAAATATGGGATTGGCCAAAAGAATAAAAACCGAAAAAGAAACAAAATATATTTTCCTGACTAAAAGGGAAAAAGATGTCTTAAAATTGATTTGTACCGGCCTTTCAGTTAAAGAAATCGCTAATAAACTTTTTATTTCACCGCGTACTGTTGAAGGCCATAAAGTCCGAATATCGGAAAAGTTAGGTGCAAAAACTGTTGCAAATATTATCATCCTAGCCATAAAGCACAAGTTGATTGAAATATAGAAATATCATTTATTTATTACTCTTCGACAGCTCGGAATGATATTTCATTTCTGTTGTCATGGGAAGCCGGCCGAACTATTTTTTGTATAGAACCACCCTTCGGACAAGTTCGGGATAACATCAATGTATACATTCTACCCACGTAAAATTACCCAGGTAATTTTTTTTTTAAAACAGGAATTCCCTCTCTAAAATAAGGCTTTCAGTTAATATATATTTGTATAAGTATTTATTTTCAAAAAGAGGAGTGCCACATGAAAATAATGATTGTTGACGATAGTAAATCTTTTAGAAAAGCACTAAGACATATCTTAAATTTGAATGATAAATATGAGATAATTGCTGAAGCAGAGAATGGGAAACAAGCCTTGGATTTACTTAAAACATGCACACCGGAATTAGTGCTAATGGATATTGAAATGCCGGAAATGAATGGCATTGAAGCTACTAAACTCATGCTCTGGAGAAACAAGAATATTAAGTTTATTGCTATTACAATGTATAGAGATAAAGCGTATTTGAATGAAATACTTGGTGCAGGATTTCGCGCTTGCATTTTCAAATCTAATATTTTTGATGAATTGGATGAAGCAATTGAAACTGTATTTGAAGACAAATATCATTTTCCAAAAAATATTATCATAATCAGGAATAATGATAAAACTATTAATTTAAAAAAACTATAATCATGGAAAAAAGAGTAGTAATAGCCGATGATTTCAGAAGTATACGAAACGTTGTGCGCAAAACTCTGGAAAAGAAAGGATTTATAGTATTAGAAGCAGAAGATGGACTGGAAGCCTTAAAATATTTTGACGGATCAGAAATTTGTCTTTTAATCAGTGATTTTGATATGCCAAATATGAATGGCGCTGAGTTAGCTGTTGAAATAAGAAAATTGGAAAAATATAAGGATACACCAATCATGATGCTTACAAGCAATAAAAGAAAAAGAAAAGAAGATGAAATAGCTGGTTTGAAAATAGACGACTGGATTGTAAAGCCATTTGACGTTTCTAACTTTTACAATATCATTGAAACACTAATAAAATAAGTTGTAAATAATACACTAACAATCAACCTAATCCTGCTAAAAAACAAAATTCATGGACGAAGAATTAATTCAGGATTTTATTGAAGACGCAAAAGAGTTAATTGCAGAATTAGAAGAAACACTTTTAATTCTTGAAAATTCAAGAAACAACAAAGAACTGATCTCAAAAGTATTCAGGGCAATGCATTCCTTAAAGGGTGCTAGCGCCATGTTTGGATTTAATATAATTGGAGAACTTACACACTCACTGGAAGATATTTACGACATGGTAAGAAATGATAAGCAAGACTTGAGTGATGAATTATTTGAATTAACATTACGTGCTGTAGATCACATCAATCAACTTTTAAAAGATTCAAAGCTGGCTGATAAAAAAAATAAAGAAAATCATGAGCAATTAAAAATTGGAATTAAAAATTTTCTTTTGAAGAAAGAAGAAAGCTATTCTAATACTATTGATATTGATGATGAAAACCGTAATCAGAAAAAAATCAAGACATATTATATTAATTTTGAACCTGAAAAAGAACTTATTGAAGATGGTTTTAAATCGTTTGGGCTGTTAAAAGACATTGAAAAACTTGGTGAAAGTTTATTAATCACAAATATTAACGATCCATCTCAAAAAAATACTGGTCCTGCATACTTATCCTCTTCATTTAAGCTAATACTGGCAACTAACCAAGATATAAATACAATAACCGAGCAATTTCTTTTTGTTGAAAACCGAAGTATTATTAATATAAAATTGCTATCTGAATATGACCTTATTCATATTGAAAGATTTGTTGAAATTATAAGGGATACAATAATTAAATATGGTAAAGTAGATATTGATAAGATTTTACCTTTTATTCCTGAAATTGAAGCTTTAAAACATGAACCTATTCAACCAAGAACTATAAAAAAGAATTTAGAAAAAGGCAATTACGAATCTGAGAAAAGCATTTCCAGCATTAGGGTTTCATCAGACAAAATAGATGAAATGATGAATCTTGTAAGTGAGTTAGTTACATCTCAGGCTGAATTGAGTCTTCTTTCGAAAAGTATCGAAAATTCTAAATTAACAGAATTGGCTGAAAATATTGAGAAGCTATCGCGAAGATTTCGTGATAATGTTTTTCACATTTCCCTGGTTCCCCTGGAAAGATCACTAACCCGATTTCAACGTTTGGTTCGTGATGTGTCAGGTAAATTAGGTAAAAAAATAATTTTAGAAACGGAAGGAACCGAAACTGAATTAGACAAAACCATTATTGAACATATAGTTGATCCAATAATGCATATTCTCAGAAATAGTATTGATCATGGAATAGAAGATAGTGAAACGCGTATTAAATCAGGAAAACCGGAACAAAGTAAAATATTGCTCAAAGCATTCTATTCAGGACCCAATGTAATTATTAAAATCAAAGATGATGGAAAAGGTATTGATCCTGAAAAAATCAGGAATAAAGCCATTGAAAAAGACCTGATTGATGCAGACGCAAATCTCAGCAAATCTGAAATTCTTGAATTCTTATTCTTACCCGGATTTTCAACTACTAACAATATATCTGATGTATCAGGGCGCGGCGTTGGTATGGATGTGGTTAAAAGGAAAATAGCCGAAATTAACGGAGAGGTAGAAATTGAATCAGAAGTAAATAATGGTACACAGGTTACTATAAAGTTGCCTTTAACTCTTTCTATTATTGATGGATTACTGGTTAAAATAGGTAATACAAATTTTATATTTCCATTAAATTCGATTGTTAAAATATTTGAATACAAGCATGATGAAATTATAAATTTTACCAATAATACAATTGTAACCAAAAATATCGATTTTAGTTTTATCAACCTGAGAAACTTGTTAAAACTAAAAGATGAGGCACCCGAACTCGAAAGGATTATATTAATTGAATACAAAAATACCAAAGTAGGATTACTTGTAGATGAAATAATTGGGAAATACCAAACTGTTTTAAAACCAATGGGTGCATTTTATAAAAATCTGGATATTATTTCAGGTGCCTCCATTCTTGGTGATGGTAAAGTTGCCCTGGTTTTTGATCCTTATAAAATAATATCACATGTGAAAAAATCTAATATATATAATAAACTAAACATAAATAAAAAGGAGATCACAGTATGAAAAAAAAACCGGAAGATTTGAATCACATTCAAACTTACCTGTCGTTTGAACTGAACAATGAAATATTTGCAGTAAACGTAAAGAATGTGATTAAAATTCTTGAAATGAAAGAAATAACCCAGGTTCCTCAATCGCCTGATTACCTTAAAGGTGTTATTAATCTGCGGGGAAGTGTTCTTCCTGTTGTAGATTTAAGAATAAAATTTGGGATGCCTGAAGTAGAATTTTCAACAGACACTTGTATTCTTGTCCTGCAAATAAATATTGAAGGACAAGAAACTATGTTAGGCGCCATTGTAGATCGTGTTAATAAAGTACTTAAAATTGAAGATACTTCT
>DAOWML010000294.1 GCA_030643125.1 Bacteroidales bacterium | reverse complement strand
TCAATAGTTTGATACTTTCTAATAATGCATGGCCAATAACAGGTAAGTAAGGATTTAAATCGAGGCAACCTTGAGCGCTGAGCGATGTAATTAGCGAATCGTTCGAATAGATTTTATGTGCAGCACTAATAACAAATTCAGGAATAACCGGATTAACTTTTCCTGGCATGATTGAACTTCCGGTTTGTTTTTGTGGTATTTCAACTTCTTTTGTCCCAACAATATCTGATGAAAGTAAACGAATATCCGAAACCATTTTTTCAAGATTTACCGCATGCGATTTTAAAATGGCATGAACCTCAACCAATGAGTCAATGTTATTGGTTGCATCGGGCATATTTTCACTTCGGGTAATCGGCAAGTTAGTTAGTTTTTGTAATGTTGGTACTACTTCCATTATAAAAAACCTTGGAACAGAAATCCCGGTACCAATTGCGCTACCGCCCAAATTAACTACTTTAATACGTTCGAAACATTTGGATACTCTCCACCAATCACGCGATAAAGCTTCGTTGTACGAACTGAAAAGCATAGCATACGATGATGGAACAGCTTCCTGCATTTGAGTGTAAGCAATTCGTAATTTGTTACGACTTTTATTTTCGATTGTTTCTATATCAAATCGTAAATCGTTTATTTTTTCTTCAAGCTCAACTAATAGTTTTATGGCTGCTACTTTTAATGATGTTGGAATTACATCATTAGTCGATTGGTAAATATTAGCATGTTCAATCGGATCAATTAAATTGTATTTGCCGGGATTATGATTGAGTTTTAAAAGTGATTCATTTGCAATTATTTCATTAACATTCATGTTAATGCTTGTGCCTGCGCCACCTTGTATGGCCGGTACAATAAAATTATTAAAATATTTACCTTCTGCAACTTCTTCGGCCGATTCAATTAATGCAGTAATAATTGATTTATCAAAAAGATTAATTGGGAGATCATTATCTGGATGTTTTTCCAGAACAGCTTTTTTAAAACTATTGTAAGTAAGGTAACAAGCTAGTTTTGTTAATCCGATTGCTTTATACCATTCAATATGAAAAGGAGTATTGTCAGGGAAATTTTCTCTTGCTCTTAATGAATGTATTCCATACAAAGCATCTTTATTGATTTGCTTTTTCCCTAAAAAATCTTTTTCTATTCTTACCATAAAATTAGATATTAGCTGTTTACTGCTAACTTATTTTGAAATCGGTTGAGCATATGCAATTACATCTTTACCTGTAATTTCTTTTTCACATAAAATGATTAATCGTTCCAGTACGTTTCTAAACTCACGAATATTTCCTGTCCAGTTAATTTTTTTTAATTCTTCAATGGCATCATCGTTAATTTCCTTTTTAGGCACACCATAGTCAGCACATATTAATTCATTAAAATGATTTGCTAATAATGGTATATCATCTTTTCTTTCATTTAATCCGGGAACTGAAATAAGTATGACACTTAACCTATGATAAAGATCTTCGCGGAAATGGTGATTTTTAATTTCTTCTTTAAGATTTTTGTTTGTTGCTGCAATTATACGCACATCAACATGAATGTCTTTATCGCTGCCAACTCTTGTGACCTTCTTTTCTTCAAGTGCTTTTAAAACTTTTGCTTGGGCATTAAGACTCATGTCCCCAATCTCATCAAGAAATATGGTGCCTGTATGTGCTTGTTCAAATTTACCTTTTCGTTGCTTATGTGCTGAAGTAAAAGCTCCTTTTTCATGACCAAAAAGTTCACTTTCAATTAATTCTGAAGGTATTGCAGCACAATTTACTTCAACAAAAGGAAATTCAGCACGGTCACTCTTTTCGTGCAACCAGCGTGCTACTAATTCTTTACCTGATCCGTTTGGCCCTGTAATTAAAACCCGCGCGTTGGTTGGTGCAACTTTCTCGATCATATCTTTTACCTTTTGAACAGGTTTCGACTCACCAACAATGTCGTAAGTTTTTGTTACTTTACGTTTTAATGTTTTGGTTTCTTTAATTAATGAAGATCTGTCCATTGCATTACGTATGGTAACTAACAAGCGATTTAAATCAAGTGGTTTTTCGATAAAATCGTATGCTCCCTTTTTTATGGATTCGACTGCTGTATCAATATTACCATGACCGGAAATCATTATAACCGGAACATCGGTAGCAACTCCAAAAATATCTTCCAGAACTTCAATACCATCTTTTTTGGGCATTTTAATATCTAATAAAACAATATCGTACTTATTATTTTTAAATTGTTCCAATCCTTCTTCTCCATCTTCAGCTACATCTACCTGATGTTCTTCATATTCCAGTATTTCCTTTAGAGTATCTCGTATGCTTTTTTCGTCGTCGATAACTAAAATTTTAGCCATATATTTAATTTTTAACTGTTTAATATTTTGTCGACCATGCCTTCTTTAATAGCAAAAGCCGATTGTGTTAATGAATTAATTTTAAATTTCCTGATGATAAAATTAACAAAAATACTTGCCAGAACAATCATTTCGATACGAACCAATTCCAGTCCTTCCATTTTTTTGCGTTCTTCAAGTGTTGATTTTAAAAGATTTTCGTGTAATATAGCATAATCCTCCAAATTAATAGAATAGGACTTTCTCTTTTTTACTTCTTCCGGAATTACACCGTTTTTAGCTATTATCATTGCCCTAAATGAATCGAAAGTGCCCGAGCAACCAATTAATTTTTCGGGTTGATATTTTTCAAAAGCTTCGTATAAGGATTCAAGTTCAGAGTCAATGTACTGTTCAACTTTCTTTGTCTGATCTAAAGTAATCGGGTCTGATGGTTTAAACATGTCAAGCAATCTGGCCATTCCTAATTTAAAACTTTTTTTCCAGATCAGTCCTGTACTATTAGCTATGATAAACTCGTTGCTTCCACCACCGATATCAAGAATTAATACATTCTTATTATTGAATTTTACCACTTGTTTTACACCACGATAAATTAATTCTGCTTCTTCATCACCAGAAATAATCCGGACTTTTAATCCAAATTTATTTTCAATGGAATCGACAAGTTCTTTTCCGTTCTCTGTACTTCTAACTCCGGATGTAGCAGTAGTAATAATCTTTTCAACATTAAATCGTGTTATACTTTCCATATGTTGTGAAATCGCGTTTATTCCACGTTCAAATGCTTCGGGGGTAATTAATTTATTGTTAATTCCATCTTTGCCCAGCTTTACACCGGCTTTATCCTTAAAAATAATTTTATATTGATTATTATCAGAAGTTTCGACAATAAGTAAATTGAAAGTATTAGTACCCATGTCGATAATTGCGATTCTCATAATAACAAAATTTAAAATAAAAAAACTATCTGCTAAGTAAACAGATAGTTTTGAGAAAATAAAGCGTTTAATAGAAATCTTTTATTTTGATTAACGAAAAAAGATTAAT
>DAOWML010000008.1 GCA_030643125.1 Bacteroidales bacterium | reverse complement strand
TAAAAATTTTCGGAACTGTAAACTGCTAAGTGCAAACTGCCACCTACTACTGCAACTTGTTAAAAATTTAAAATTTCTTAAAATAATCTTCAATTAATATTTTAGAAGCTAAAAAAGAATTCATTTTTCTATCAACTACTTTTTCTTCAAATAATTTCAATTTAGCTTGTATTCCCTCCTGGTTATAAAAATGATTACGCAACGCTTCGTGAATAGATTCATACATCCAGTATTTAGCTTGTTTCATTCTCTGTTTCTCGAAAAAACCTGTTCCCTGAATATATTCAATATACTCGATAATCGTATCCCAAACTTTATCGATTCCTGTAAAATCGAGCGATGAGCAAGTAAGCACCTTGGGATTCCATCCACATTCCGGAGCAGGAAATAGATGCAAAGCATTTTTATATTCCATTTTGGCCATTTCTGCTTTATTAACATTATCACCATCTGCCTTATTAATAGCAATAGTATCAGCCATTTCCATAATGCCACGTTTTATTCCCTGAAGTTCGTCTCCTGCACCTGCAAGCATTAACAATAAAAAGAAATCAACCATAGAATGTACCGCAGTTTCTGATTGTCCAACACCAACAGTTTCGATCAATATAGTATCGAATCCTGCAGCTTCGCAAAGAATAATTGTATGACGGGTTTTTTTTGCAACACCCCCCAAAGAACCAGCCGATGGCGAAGGTCTGATAAAAGCATTTGGATCGTTTGCTAACTCTTCCATTCTTGTTTTATCACCTAAAATACTTCCTTTCGTTAATTCGCTACTTGGATCAACTGCTAACACGGCAATTTTTTTTCCCTGTTTAGTTAGATATTTACCAAGAGCTTCAATAAATGTACTTTTTCCTACACCGGGCACACCTGTAACACCTATCCTAATAGATTTTCGTGCATAAGGAAGACATTTCTCAACAATTTCGGTAGTAAACTTATTTTGCTCAACTAAAGAGCTCTCTACCAGTGTTATAACCTGGCTAAGCATTGTACGATCTCCCTCTAAAACACCTGCCACATACTCATCAACAGTATGTTGTATCTTTTTCTTTAGACGAAATTTTTTTATAACCTCCGGATTTATTGATTCGGGTTGATCAACTCCATTTTGCACATTTAAAGCCGATTTAAATTCGTTCCTTTTATTATTGTTATCTTTTTTCGACATAATAATAATATTTTATGCGAAATTATGATTTCTAAAGCTAGAAATAAAAAAATAGGAGAACTTTTATAAAATCCTCCATTTAAATTTTAATATGCATTATACAAAAAAGAGTAGCTTTTGTTGAAGCTACTCTATAATTTTTATCAATTTAAACTTTTGATACTATGATTTTTACTCTTTCAATATTTCACCTTTTATTATTAATCTTTCATTCGAAGCTTTTGGATCATTGCTAATAACATATATAGTTTTTGTTTGTCTTCCTTTGCGTGATCCCGGGTTAAAAATAGCTTTAAACGAACTCGATTCTCCCGGTTTAATTATTGTTTTTTCAGGAGCAACTGTTGTACATCCACATGTTGTCCTGATTTTTCGGATAATTAGATCGCTTTTACCCTTATTAGTATATTTGAACACATGTTCAATTTTATCATTTGACTTTGTTTTTCCAAAATTAAATATTTTGTTTTCAAATATGATTTGAGGTGCATTTGCAATTTCTTTCTCAGTTAGTTTGGAGAAATCTTCCTCAACCTTAGCGCTTATTGTAATATAACTTCTATTACCGGGTTCTCCATTTATTAACACATTAATTCTATTGGTAACAAAACCCCAATCGTTTACTTTTGAACCATTATATGTTCCTAGAATATAACCCTTTCCTCCCGGCTTCAATACCGTAGGAACTACATCAAATTTAAGATATGCGGGAAGCCTTGAGAAAGTTATCTTCATATCTGAATCCGAAGAATTATAAATTTTCAAGGTGTCTTTTTTAATCTGATTATTATATACACGAACAAATGCAAAATGGTTAGTTTCTAATCTTAACTTACCTAAAGTTTTAGGATAATAATCTTCAATAGTTTTTTCCCGTGGTAATACTTCGCCCTTTATTCTTAATATCTTTCTTCCGGGATTTGTATTTGTCTCTACAAAAATACTTTTATTAAAAGCCCCTGGCCGTCTTGCAGGATCAAAAACAGCACTAACAAAACCTTTTTGTCCAGGCATAATTGGTTTTTCGGTCCAGGTTGGAGAAGTACAACCACAGGATGCTTTTACTTTGTTAATTATTAGTGGAGCATCACCAGTGTTAGTAAATATGTATTTATATTCTACCTTACCATCGCTTTCTTTAATTTTCCCAAAATCATGTGTTTCTTTTTCAAATGAAATAAATGCCCCTTTTTGTTGTGCATTTACAAAACTAAATAGGATAAGTACAGAAACGATACTTAAAAATAATTTCTTCATAACTCTATTTTATTTATTATTATTTCAAATATTATAACTGCAAACAAAAGTAATAATTACTTATAAGCTGTTATAATCGTTAACAAACTTTAACTTTTAATATTATTGTGGTAAATTAAACCAAAAATATAATTTATTTTTATAACAAAATTTTAGCTCACGGGTTTTGAATAAATCTTTATTAATAATAGTTTTCATTTTTTGCAGCCTTATTTCCTCAAATATATATGGGCAATTTTATAATGGCCACCAAATGAACTTTGGGAAAAACCGGGTGCAATATAACGACTTTTACTGGTCATTTTACAGATACGATAAATTTGATACTTATTTTAATCAGGATGGAGAAGCAATTGCAAGATTTACCGGAGAAAATGCTACTCAGGAAATACTCAGGCTTGAAGAAAAATTAAATCATTCGCTAAATAAGCGATTAACATTCCTGGTTTATAATAAATTTTCAGACTTCAGGCAAAGTAATATTAATTTGGTTACAGGAAAAGAGGAATACAACACAGGTGGTATAACCAAAATCAGTAATAACAAAGTCAGCTTATATTTTCAAGGCAATCATCAAGAATATTTAAAGCAAATGCGATCAGTAATTGCTGAAGTTATTATAATGGAAATGCTTTATGGAAACAGACTTACTGAAAACTTTGCTAACTCATCAATGATCAATTTACCGGAATGGTATTTAAAAGGTCTAACTTCCTATCTTTCCGAAGAATGGAGTCCTGAAATTGAGAATAGAGTTAAAGATGGCATTATTAATAATCGATACAAAAAGTTTAACCGACTAACCGGCGATGATGCTATATATGCGGGTCATTCGTTTTGGAAATATATAAATGATTATTATGGAAATACAGTTATTACAGACATTATTTATCTGACAAGAGTTAACAAAGGAGCTAACAATGCAGTATTAAATGTTCTGGGCTTACCTTTTAAAGAAATTTCAAAACAATGGTTTGAATATTATAACGACTATTTTGGCGATGAGTCATCGGATGCTTACGATTCATCATTAAATCAAAGCATCTTACACAAAAACAAACCGTCATTGTATTACAGTCAGGTTAAAGCCAGTCCTGATGGAAAACTAATAGCGTACGTAAGCAACGAACTTGGGCAGGTAAAAATCTGGATTTACAATTCAGCTTTAGATAAGTCAGAGAAAATATTTAAACATGGTCATAAAATCAAACAGATAAATGATTATACCTACCCTGTAATTGAATGGTACCCTTCCGGAAAAATATTAACCATAATTATAGAAAAAGACGGTGGATTAAAGCTTCTTCAGTATATACTTGAAAATAGCGAAATAACAGAAAGAAATCTTTTATATTTTGACAAAATCCTTAATTTTTCTTACTCAGATGACGGTTCAAAAATGGTATTTTCTGCTGTTAAAGATAGCAAAACTGATATTTATGTTTTCGATATTGCATCATCGACCAGCAAACAAATTACAAATGATCTGGCAGACGATTTTCATCCCCGATTTATTAATAACTCAACTAAAATAATTTTTTCTTCGAACAGATTAAATGACACTTTAATATCAGAAAACTCTAATTTTGGTAATCAATTCGACCTGTTTGTTTATGATTATCAGCATAACAAGCCTGTATTATCAAGATTAACAAGCAGTATGCATCAGAATAAAGTGAATCCTTTTGAAATAAAAAATCAAGAATATTATTATTTAAATGACCTGAATGGTATTAACAATCTTTTTTATGGTAAATATGACAGCACTATTAGTTTTATTGATACTACTATCCATTACAGGTATTTTTTAAAGGAAAAACCACTAACTAATTTTTCAAGAAATATTAATGAACATCATTTAAGTAAAAACAAAAAAACTTATTCATTTATTAAATTCGACAATGAAAATTATGCCGTTTACAATCGTTTACTGAGTCAAGATCACTTCGAAAAAGATATTAATTTAAAAGAGACAAAATACCGTAAATTACTTAATGAAAAATACAAAACAGAAGATAGCTTAAGTGTATATGATCCTAAACCAAAACCAGGGATTGATTCACTAATGATTTTCTCAAAAGAAGATAATTATGTTGATATTAACCACTACATTTTTGAAATAGAAAAATCTTACTTTAGCTATAAATATGACAGCATAAAATCTGACAATTCTAAATCACAAAAATTAATCCCTAAAATTCAAATTTATCAACGCACTTTTTACACTGATCATGTTGTTGGCCAAGTAGATTTTAGCTTTTTAAACTCAACTTATCAGGCTTTTACCGGAGGTGCAGTATATTTTAACCCCGGATTTAATGTTTTATTTAAAATCGGCGCATATGATTTATTAGAAGATTACAAAATTATAGCAGGCGTAAGATTCTCTGCCGATTTTAACAGTAATGAGTATTTAATAAGTTTAGAAAATTTAAAAAGAAAAATTGACGAACAATTTATTTATCATCGACAGAGTTTTGAAAATATAACCGAATTTTTTATCTCTAAAACTCAAACTAATAAACTAATGTACCTTCGAACTATTCCTTTTAGTCAGATAACTGCCCTAAAAGGAACCTTAATCTTAAGGCATGATAGACAAACTTATTTAGCTATCGACAGAAATAGTTTACAAGCCCCGGATGTACATAAGCCCTGGGCCGGAATAAAATTCGATTACATTTTTGATAATACCATCAGCAAAGGTATTAATCTTTATAATGGTACGCGATGTAAATTTTTTGGTGAATACTATAATCAAGTTAACAAATCAAAAATGGATCTTTTTGTTATTGGTGCTGATTTTAGACATTATCAGAAAGTTCATCGTGATTTGATTTTTGCTTCTCGTATAGCGGCAAGTACTTCGTTTGGTAATAGTAAGTTAATTTATTATTTAGGCGGTGTTGATAACTGGACCAACTTTTCTCAAGCTACACCAACCTTTATTCCTTTAAATGAGATACCAATAAACGAAGATGAAAATTATGCATATCAGGCAGTTGCAACAAACCTCAGAGGATTCCCGCAAAACATAAGAAATGGAAATAATTTTGCACTCATAAATACTGAGCTGCGTTTGCCTGTTGTTAAATATTTTTCAAATTATCCAATCAATTCATTTTTTTGGTCAAATTTGCAAGTAGTTGGCTTCTTTGATGTAGGTACTGCATGGAGTGGATGGTCGCCTTATTCCGATGAAAATGCATACGATAAAGATGTAATTGAACGTGGCTCATTAGTGATTACGCTCGATACAGGACGTGATCCAATTGTTGCAGGATATGGTTTTGGTGTAAGAGCTATGATATTTGGTTATTTTGCCCGTTTTGATTGGGCATGGGGAATTGAGGATCAACAAATAACATCTCAGATTTTCTATTTCTCACTAAGTTTAGATTTTTAAAAAACATTATTATGAGTATAAACGAAATTATTTTACTTATTGTTATTGGATTCTTAGCAGGAATTGTTGGAGGATCATTAGGCCTGGGTGGAGGTATAATAATAGTACCTACATTGGTTTTCATACTGGGATTTACTCAGCACCAGGCACAAGGAACTAGTCTTGCAGTATTGCTTTTTCCGATAGGAATACTAGCAGTAATTAATTATTCCAAACACGGTTATGTTAATTTTAAATTTGCTGCAATATTAATAGTTGCATTTGTATTAGGAAGCTACCTGGGTTCAGAAATTTCTGTACATTTACCTGAAAAAGTACTTAAAAAAGTTTTTGGGATTTTTTTGTTGTTAATCTCACTTAAAATGATATTCAATAAATAATGGATTTAAAAAATACGATAAGCCAATTAGCAGAAAAATACTACAACCAAATTGTTGAGATCAGAAGACACATACATCAAAATCCTGAATTATCTTTCGAGGAGTATGAAACATCAAAATATATTACTTCGCTTTTAGATTCATGGAATATTAAATATAAATCAGGAATAGCAAACACAGGAATTGAATGCATCCTGGAAGGGCAAAATCCACAAAAGAAAGTTATTGCATTAAGGGCAGATATGGATGGATTACCTGTTGAAGAAGAAAACGACATTCCATATAAATCAAATAAAAAAGGAGTAATGCATGCATGCGGACATGATGCACACACAGCATCGTTGCTTGGTACATTACTTATTTTAAATGAATTAAAAGATAATTTTGAAGGAACTGTTAAATTCATATTTCAACCGGCAGAAGAAAAACTTCCCGGTGGGGCAAAACAAATGATTGAAGAAGGGATTCTGGAAAATCCTACACCGGAATTTATTTTAGGTCAACATGTTTATCCTGAACTTACATACGGGAAAGTGGGATTC
Organism: Bacteroidales bacterium; assembly: GCA_030643125.1. Lineage (GTDB taxonomy): Bacteria > Bacteroidota > Bacteroidia > Bacteroidales > UBA12077 > UBA12077. The sequence goes on along the minus strand of DAOWML010000008.1, from coordinate 11,644 downwards.
AAAAAAGGTGTATATATGGCTTCCAGTGACGAACTTTTTCTTACAATAAAAGGCAAAGGAGGTCATGGAGCAATGCCCGAAAAAATAACAAATACAGTATTAATAGCTTCCCAAATAATTGTTGCATTACAACAAATACCTACCGAATTTGCTCCGAAAAATATACCAACGGTACTTTCTATTGGTAAGGTAATTGCTAATGGTGCTACAAATGTTATTCCCAATGAAGTATATCTTGAAGGCACATTTAGAACCATGGATGAAAACTGGAGAAAAGATGCTCATGATAAAATATCGGATATAGCTAAATCAATTGCGGAAAAACAAGGAGCAACAGTAGATATTAATATTAAAAATGGATATCCTGTATTAGTTAATAATGAGAATACTACTGAAAAGATAATTCAATATGCAAAAGAATATTTAGGTGATGAAAATGTTATTGAATTAGATATACGAATGACAGCTGAAGATTTTGCATATTATTCACAAAAAATTCCAGCAACATTCTATCGATTAGGAACATCTTCAGATACAGAAAATATTAATCCATTGCATTCTGCTAACTTTAACATTGATGAAAATTCTTTAAAAACAGGAGTGGGAACAATGGCATATGTTTCAATTCAATACTTAAATAGTTAAACAGGTGTTAAAAGAGTAATTAATTCTATCAGACAATCTTATTTAGAATCGTTATAAATTAGTTGAAAAAAAGTATTTAATTGCTTTTTTGTTTTTCAATTTAAATTAAGGAAATAATTTTGTGCTGAATTAACATTTTAAACTAAAAATAAAAAAATCATGGCTTACGTAATAACTGATGATTGTACAGCTTGTGGCAGTTGTATTGACGAATGCCCGGTTGAAGCAATAACTGAAGGTGATATCTACAAAATTGATCCTGAAACTTGCACTGACTGTGGTGCTTGTGCTGATGTTTGCCCGGTTGAGGCTATTCATCCGGAATAAGTTAACAGCTAATAAAAAATTGCACCCGCTTAATTAAGCGGGTTTTTTATTCTGTTAAATTGATCTTTCGGCGGGAAACTTTAATTATTAAATTATTCTTAAATTCACCTACTGATATTTAAACTAATTAAAATTTACACTTATGTCTTTAGTTGAAGAATTTGATAAAAGAGGAAACTGGTTCTTCAAACACAGAAGTTTTTTACCAGTTATCTTATATCCATTAGCTACTATAGTATTAATTTTAGGATTTAAACAAGACATTAAATTGCCGGAATTAAGCTGGTCAATTATTTGTTTAGCTATATCACTTTTAGGACTTCTTGTCCGGGTTTTGGTAATTGGATTTACTCCGAAAGGAACATCCGGAAGAAACACAGCAAACCAGGTTGCCAAAACTTTAAATACAAAAGGAATATATTCTGTAGTACGACATCCTCTTTACCTTGGCAACTTTTTAATGTGGTTTGGGATAATTCTGTATGTCAATAATATTTGGTTTGCTATAGCATGTATATTGATATTTTGGTTTTATTATGAAAGAATTATGTTTGCCGAAGAACAGTTTTTAAAAGGTAAATTTGGTGATCAGTATTTAAAATGGTCAATGACAGCACCACCATTTTTCCCAAAATTAAGTGGCTGGCAAAATGCCAATCTAGAATTTTCATTAAAAAATGTTTTAAAACGAGAATATAATGGACTTTTTGCATTAGGTATTTCGTTTGCCTATTTAAATGTTCTAAAGAACTTTATTTCAACTAAAAAGTTTATGATCACTGATTTTTGGTTATATACTTTAGTAATTACATTTCTGATTTTTATTATTCTGAGAACTTTAAAGAAAACAACACGCATATTACATGTAGATGGCAGATAAAAAAAGGGTGTTTAAAATTAAACACCCTTTTTCATGCTTGATTTAAAATATCTTAAATAGCTTCTGTTTCCACAATCTTAGCCAAAATATCTGCATAAGGAATTAATAAATACTTTTTTCCTTCAATTTCAGCTTCCGTTCCGGAAAACTCTTTGTATAACACGCTATCTCCAATGCTAATAGCCGAATTCTCAATATCGCTTATTGCAACAACCTTAGCTATTTTCTTTTTTTCCTTTACTGAATCTGGTATAATGATTCCTGAAGCAGTTTTTTGCTCTTCTTTTTCATCTGTAATATCCAATAAAACATGCTCGTTTAATGGTTGTAATTCTTTCATTTTTCTAAAGTTTTAGTATCTACCTGACTACCTATGGCAGTTAAATCGGCAGACGGTTATACATTATCTTATTTCTAATAATTCATCGATTTTTGGTTTATTAAAACCGACAACAATCCGTCCATTTATTTCTATTTGAGGTACACCTTGCTGTCCACTTTTTCTAACCATTTGTTGTGCCATATTCTGATCTCTCGACACATCAATATCTCTAAAAGTAACCCTGTTATCTTTTAAGTAATTTTTTATCGTAGTACAATGAGGGCATGTTGGAGTTGAATAAACAATAACCCTTTTACTCTTTTTCTCGTCTTTTTTATTTATTGCTGAATATAATGAGTTCTCGAATAATGATTTGAAAAATCCTGATTCGTGACAACCTTTTATTGTTTTTAACAATTTTTCATTTTCAAACTCTAATAATGTTGGTACCGAGTTTATTTGATACTGTTCGTGAATATCTTTTACAGTAGCTACATCTACTCCTAAAAAATTTATCTCATCAACATTGATTTCTACGTTATTTAAATTACTTAAAGCACAATCGCTTTGTTCTGATCCCGATTTGTATAACAACAAAAAACTCCTTTTAGAATCTTTTAGCTCATCCAGTAAATTGCTATAAGATTGAATATTCTTAATATCCATTTTTAATTCATTTAAATATGTACATGTTTCAAGCTATCATTTTTTATGCCATAATTACTATTCAATAATTTTCTGCAAATTTGACAGTGTTATTATATAAACCTGACAGAACAATAAAAAACCATTGGGTTTTTCTGTTTATGACAATTGGAGATTAATCTCGTTAAATTGAAGAAAAGAACACTATTGAAATGATTGAATAAACTTTATAATTATATGATTTTTATTTACGATCGAATTGGCGAATAAGATTTGTAAGTTGCACCCTGTTTTTAACCTCAGTTTTAAGAAAAATATTATGAATATGATCCTTAACAGTTTGAAGTGATATAAATAATCGATCGCTTATTTCTTTATTCGTTTTTCCCTGAATAATTTCATCTATTATTTCAGTTTCTCTTTTAGAAATACCGTAACGTTCAATAAATGACTCTTTTGTATTTTTAGCGACTATATTTGAAGGATGAATGTAGTTTATACTTAAATACTTGTTAAGCATGAGCAAAGGAATGATATCTTTAAAGAAGTATACCATTGTGTATCCGGCAATAAAAGTCAGGTCATTTTCACCTAGGATCAAGAATATTACCGATAATAAATAAAGAGACAAATTAACAAATGCAAAAAGCTTTATAAATCTTACTTTATACTTATCTTTTAAGTAATTACTAAAAATAAAATAATTTGAAAAAACAATAATAAGAGTCAATATTTCAATTAAAACAAAAAATAAAAAAACATGAGTGTTAATTTCTAACTTGTCAACAATAAAATATTCTATATAAGGCACAAGAAAACCAAAAATCAAGAACACTATTAACACTACAATAAAAAACCATAGAGTAAATTTTAAGGTAATTTCTTTTTCAATTATTTCAAATGAAATTCTGATAAACATGTACCACGCAGTAATCATAAAAGGAACACCAACAAAAGGTAAAAAAGAAAACAATAATCCAATTACTTCGCCTTTAAAGTCAATATCAATTAAAAAATAATGTGTACTTATAGTACCAAGTAAACCATAAAATCCGAAAAGAAATATTAGTATTTGATGGTAAAAGTAACTCTTAACATAGTTCAATTCATACTTGCGCTGTAAATTAAAAGATATTGCTAATGCAGCAAATCCAAATATTAATGAAGTAATTATTGTTATAAGTAAAATCTCGATATTCATTACGATAAGTATAAAATCGAAATAAAAATACACAAATAAAGTATTGATTTCCACATTTAAATTACAAAGTCTTTCCTACCAAAGTTGGAATTTTAATTTATCTTTTGATGGTTTTATGATAAAATCTTCATGTAATAGCTAAAATCACAAACGACAAATACTTGTACCCTTGATATATAACACCCCTACCAAAGTAGGATTTAAATCAATTCCAACTAAAGTATCTTTTTTATTACTTAATTGAGATTTACCTTTATACTAAATTGATTATAAACAAAAACATAATTATTATGGAAACAATTGAATCATTACAAAATTTAAAATCAACGGCTGGTTCCGCATATAGCTTAGGATGGAGACGTATGTTTAAATACTTTCTTTATGCCTTTTTAGTTATAGTATTTTTAGGTGTTATTAATGCTCCGGTTGGTTGGACGCATGAAATTGAACATATACACTTCCCGATTATGTTTAATTTCTTTGGAATTTTCACTATTGCCTATTTCTTTTTTGTAGTTGCACCATTACAATACGGAGCTAAAAAAGTTCTCCTCAATATTATTCGTGAAGGAGAAATTGATATGAAAGAACTTTTTTATGGATTTAAGGATTACTTAAATATTGTTTTAGCTAATTTATTAATGTCAGCAATTATTGGTATTGGAATAGTTTTTCTAATAGTACCAGGAATAATTTTAGCTTGTAGGCTCGCTTTTGTACCATTTTTAGTAGTTGACAAAAAACTTGACGCTGTTAAAGCTGTTGAAGAAAGCTGGAGAATGACCCGTGGTCATGGATGGACAATTTTCTTAATGGCAATAATGGTTATACCAATTGCAATTGCTGGATTTGCTGCTTTGGGTATTGGTATTATATTTTCAATAATATGGATAAATCTTGCTTTTGCATCAATTTATGCAATTGTTCAGGCTAAAAAAGAAAATACCATATCTGTTTAAATTTAAATTTGAAATGTAAAACAGGCTGACAAATTTTGTCAGCCTGTTTTTTATTAGGATTGTTCTGATTAAAACTAAACATCAAGGAAAAAATTATAATGATCCTTCATCATATGCCTTTTCACCATGAAGTGCTTGGTCAATTCCAATTTCTTCTTCTTCTTCAGTAGTTTTTACAGGTGATATTAAATTTATAAGCACTAGCATTAAATATGTAAATATAAATGCATATGCAGCACCAATAGCAACTGCGGTTACTTCTTTCAAAAAGAAACTTACATTACCTTCTAATAATCCACTTTGTCCGTTAATATGCGAAAATGCAAAAACACCTAATAAAATAGTACCTAAAGCACCTCCAACACCATGCACACCCCATACGTCAAGTGCATCGTCCCAGCCAAGTTTATTTTTCATTTGTACTGCAAGAAAACATACTGATCCAGCTGCAATACCAATAAGCATAGCAGCCCATAATGGAACAAATCCCGCAGCCGGTGTAATAGTTGCTAAACCAGCAACTGCTCCTGTTAATAAACCAACAAATTTAGGCTGACCTTCTTTAATCCACTCTATAATTAACCAGGTTATTGCAGCAAATGATGCTGCCACGTCTGTATTTAAAAAAGCTAATGTAGAAATAGCATCAACATCCAATTGACTTCCGGCGTTAAATCCATACCACCCGAACCATAACAAACCTGTACCAATAGCAACCAATGGAATACTATTTGGCGGAGAATTTGTATTTCGACGCTTACCTACATATATTACAGACGCCAATGCAGCAAAACCTGCAGTTGTATGAACAACAATACCTCCGGCAAAGTCTAAAACTCCCCATTCAGCTAAAATTCCACCACCCCAAACCATATGTACAAATGGATAGTAAACAAAAAGTTGCCACACTACTAAAAATATCAAATATGCCTTAAATGTAACACGATTAATAAATGCTCCTGTAATAAGTGCAGGTGTAATAATCGCAAACATCATTTGGTAAGCAACAAAAATATACACCGGGTATTTTCCATTATCGAAAGCTTGATCAAATGCTATTCCTTTCAAAAAAACCCAATCAAGGTTCCCAATAATTCCACCTTCACCACCACTAAAACACAAAGAATAACCTATGGTTACCCACATTATTGTTGTTACACCTAACGATACAAAAGTTTGTACCATAATTCCAAGAATATTTCTTTTACAGGCTAAACCGCCATAAAAGAATGCCAAGCCCGGTGTCATTAACATAACCAAGCTTGTACATAAAATCATAAAAGTTGTTGAACCACTGTCGAACATAGTAATAAGATTTTTAGTTTATAATTTATTTTAGAATGATATTCCGAATACCATGAATATATTTTCGGCCTCAGGATTTGTAATTAGAGAACCAAAAACCGGTAATGAGTAATTGTCAGTAATTTGAATTTCTTTTGAAAGAGTAAAGCCAAGATTTATTACACCCGCAGCTTCCTGACCATAAAAACCTGTTGGTTCTCCTTTTGCAATTTCAGGATTATCTAACGCCATTCCTGCAAAAACATCAACAGTAACACCTTTAACATCTGCAGAATAGCCCAACTCTAAATATTTAGACATTATAATTTTATCTTCAGGAACCATTACTCCAGATTCATCTTTATATTTTCTTGAATCAGCTCCCCAGATATTCATTGCAAACATTAAACTAACAGGAATCTTTTCTGTTCCATTAAAACTGATAGCAGCTTCAACAACATGTCCTGTTTGAGCTTCTCCACTATTTATTTTATCCCAATCCATGTTATAATTGAAGTATTTATTTCTTCCTGTTGTTTCATCAGGAAAGAAGTAATCTGTTACTGTTAAAGAGAACATTTCTTTTAGAGTATAAGACAAATAAAGATCTGCCTCCTGTCCAGTTTGAGTTCCGCTAATAGAATATGCTCCCCAGGCTCCGACAGCAAAAGAATGATCATCAGATCCAAAACCATATTCAACATAAGGTTGTATGCTTGGTGATGAGCCTCCCAGGTTAACACCGCGCCATATATACCTACTAACAAAATCGGCACCTATACTCCAAGGTGATTCTTCAGTTATTGTTTCTTCCTGTGCAAATAAATTACCTGCACCTAGAAAAATAGCAAATAATACACTAAAAAATTTAGCCTTTTGATTCATAGTAATTATAGTTAAATGATTAATTGTAGTAATTGATAAGTTTTAAAGCCATAGGCTTTAAACAGAATAAAAATTGCATAGTTTCTAATGATAGAATTACAGAACATGCAACAAAACTATCATTAGCAAGACACTTTTACAATCGGTAAAAAAACTGAAAATGATCTAAGAAAATTTTGTACAGGATCTAGGTAATTTACCCAAATGTTAAAAAAATAATACTGGTTATTAAAGCATTACTAATCCAGCTTGGCAAGATTATTTTTAATAGCGTATTTTACTAGTTCTACTGAAGATTTAAGATTAAGCTTTTGCATTATATTATTTTTATGCGAGTCAACTGTTCTGATACTTATAAATAACTTATGGGCAATTTCTTTATTTGTCAGGCCATCCACCACGAGGCTTACAATTTCCTTTTCTCTTCTGGTTAGCATCTTCTTTTTGTAATTCTCCTGTTCCCATTTTGATTTATTTATAATTGATTTCAGAATAGTATCAGAAATTTCCTTATTAAAATAATTATCACCTTTATAAATCGTATTAATGGCTTCGAGAAGTTCATTCATACTTGTATCTTTGGGTAGATAACCATTTGCTCCGGCACTTAAAGCTTTTGTAATAAACTCTTCAGTAGAATGCATCGATAGAATCAAAATTTTTACTTCAGGATAGTTTTCAGAAACATATTTGGTAACATTAATTCCCGAAATATCCGGCATTGAGATATCCGTAATAAGCAAATCAGGAGTTTTTGATTTTAAAAGTTCATATAAATCATTTCCATTTCCTACTTCTCCAATAACTTCAATATTTTCTTCATCAGATAAGACTGATTTAACTCCATCTCTGAACATTTGATGATCATCTACCAATATTATCTTTATTTTTCTCATTTTTTAGTTTTTTAATGGAATTCTAACCTTTATTGTTGTTCCTGTTTCTTTTTGAGAAGTTATTACAATATCGCCATTCAACAAATGTACTCTTTCTTTCATATTTGATATTCCATTGCCACATAATTTTCTGTCTTCAACATAATTAAATCCTTTGCCATTATCTGAAATATTAAAAAAAACATTTTCACTATCTGATTCTAACTCAATAAATACAGACTGCGCTTTTGAATGCTTAATGATATTATTTAATGCTTCCTGTGAAATTCTATATAAGTAAGTATCTATTTTATCTTCAATCTCAATCGAGAAATTTTCATGATTGAATTCTATTTCAATTCCAGTACTTTTAATTACTTCCCTACATAAATTACTTAAGGCATCAACTAGCCCAAATTCATTTAAAACTGCCGGCATAAGGTTATTTGAAATACTTCGAACTTCGTTAATTGTATTTATAAAAAGTTGCTGAACTTCTCCCATTATATTATGTGCCTTATCGGGCGAAGCGTTTTCCATACGCTCTAATCTCATTTTAATGGCTAATATTGATTGTCCAAGCCCATCATGCAATTCTCTTGATAATCTTTGTCTTTCAAGCTCTTGCCCATCAATCATTGAGCTTAATCTCATAGATCTTTCTAATTTTAGATTTTCGGTTTGCTCTTTAATTTTTGTAGACATTTCATTAAAAGCATTAATCAAACTTCCGATTTCATCACTACTCTCAATATCTTCAACAAAAACATCATAATTGCCACTTGTAATGTTTTGAGCGGCATGTTTCAATTTAACTATTGGCAAACTAATTCGTTTAGCAATAATGTAGATAAATGCAAATAACAACAAAGACATTAAAACACTAAGATACAAAATGTTGTTCCTAATAGAATCAATAGGAATCATAGCTTCATTTTCATCAATCTCAGTCAGAATAGCCCAGTCTAATCCCGGAATATCAACTTTGCTAAATGAACTTAAAACTGAAATATTTCGATAATCCTTTATTATATCTGTTCCGGGTTTTCCATCAAGTGCTTCTCTAACTCCTGATGTATTAACTAAAGTTTTAAATACAGAATTATCCTGAAAACGAGATGTACTACGCATCAGATAATCGTTACCTACCAAATAAGACTCACCGGACTTTCCTAATCCATTGTGCGGATTATTTTCAAACATGATGGAATTAATAGCATCGATATCAATTTCAATAACGATAATACCTAAATTATTTCCTGAATTGTTTATTACCGGAGCGCCAATAAATATTGCAGGTTGATTTGTATTTTCATCTAATTTATAATCTTCAATTAAAATGACAGGTGTCTTTACTATTCTCTCCCACAAATTATGAACGGGTAGATTATCGATTGTATTATAAGTAAGTAATAATGAGTCAACTTCAGATGCACTAAATAATACAGTCAACCCGTTTTGATTTACAACAAAAAAACGTTTATAATATTTACCTGAAAAGAAATGCTTTCGCAAGAATTTATCGTATTCCTTATAGATTAACTGGTCATATTCTTTGTTTTGCAGGTTTTTACTATCAAGAAGATTAAAAATATTTTTGACATCTTCTGATTTTGAAACCATATTGATATCTAAAATACGATCATCAAAAAATCGTTCAATTCTATATTTTTTCTCAATTCTTAATGATGTTAACTGATCGAAAGTTCTTTCCACCAAGGCATCTTTAGCTCTATAATATGAATATGAACCTACTACTATTACTGTGAAAATATTTAGCACTAAAAAGTAGATTATTAGTTTTTTTACAATCGAAGTATTTCGTTTCATTTTATTTTATTTTATTTATATCCAACAGTATAGCATAACCAACCCAATGATGATTGTTTGCCGGTGCGGTAGTTCCCATTTGTAAATCATAGACTTTTAAAACATGATGATCAATACTATTTGAATACCCCACAAAAGTTCCATTTAATTTCAAAAAACTAATGGTGGAATTACAAATATAAAAAAAGTCCACACTCAAAGAGCATGGACCAATTATTAAATTAATTATCTAATTAGAGCTTGCCTCTAGAACAAGCCAGTTATATTTCCATTTTCATCAATATCAATTTTTTCAGCAGCAGGTTTGCTTGGCAACCCTGGCATACGCATTATAGTTCCGGCAATAGGAACAATAAACCCCGCCCCTGAAGAAATCTCAATATCTCGAATTTTAATAGTAAAATCTCTTGGACGTCCCCTCTTTTTTGCATCATCTGATAAGGATTTCTGTGTTTTTGCAATACAAACTGCCATATTTCCAAAACCAAGTTCAGTTATTTTCTTAAGTTTGTTTTTTGCTTTGATGGAATATTCAACATTTTTAGCTCCATACATTTTGGTAGCAATAGCTTCTATTTTATCTTCGAAACTCCAATCTAATTTATATAAAGTTTTAAAACATGTAGGACAATCGGAAACTGCTTCAACTACTTCTTTTGCTAATTCAATTGCACCATCACCACCTTTAGCCCATGAATCATTTAATACAACAGTAGTATTTAAAGCATTACAATGTTTTTTTAACAATTCAATTTCAGCATCAGTATCAGAAGAAAATTTATTTATTGCTACAACTGGCAAAAATCCATAATATTCCATATTTTCAATATGTTTATCAAGATTTTCAAACCCTTTCTCCAAAGCAGCTAAATCTTCATTTTGTAAATCTGCTAATTTTGCACCACCATGATATTTTAATGCTCTGATTGTTGCAACAATCACAACTGCATTAGGTTTTAAATCCCCATATTGAGATTTAATATTAAAAAACTTTTCAGCACCTAACTCACTTGCAAAACCAGCTTCAGTAACAACATAATCGCTAAGCGACATTCCCATTTTAGTTGCAATAATTGTATTAGTTCCTTGCGCAATATTTGCAAACGGACCACCATGAATAATTGCAGGATTACCCTCAAGTGTTTGTACCAGATTAGGTTTAATAGCATCTTTCATTAAAACAGTCATTGCACCTTCAGCCTTTAAATCACGGGCAAAAATAGGTTTATCATCATAAGTATAACCAATAAATATATTACCTAATCGTTTTTTGAGATCTTTTAGATCTTTAGACATACATAAAGTAGCCATCACTTCAGAAGCTGCTGTAATATTAAATCCTGTTTCTCTCGGAATCCCCTGTTTTGAGCCACCTAAACCAATAACAATATCACGCAAAGCACGCTCGTTCATATCCATAACACGCTTCCACTCAATAGTTCGCGGGTCAAGACCAAGGTTGCCTTCTTTTAATTGCAAATTATTGTCAATAAGAGCAGACAATAAATTGTGAGCTTTTTCAACTGCAGAAAGATCACCAGTAAAATGCAGATTAATGTCTTCCATCGGAATTACTTGTGCATTTCCTCCACCGGCAGCTCCACCTTTTATTCCAAAAACTGGACCCAAAGATGGTTCTCTTAGAACAACAGTAGTTTTTTTACCAATTTTATTTAATGCTTGAGCTAATCCAATAGATGTTGTAGTTTTTCCCTCTCCGGCAGGAGTTGGCGTTATAGCTGTAACTAGTATCAAGTTCGCTTTTTTTACTTTCTTTTCATCAATTAATTT
>DAOWML010000116.1 GCA_030643125.1 Bacteroidales bacterium | reverse complement strand
TTCTTCATTTTATATCGAAAATTTATTTGACAAAATAATGCTCTAAAATTAAACAAATAACGCTAAAACATATTGTAAGTTATCACAAATATAGATTGAATTCGAGATATAACAGCATTAACTATTCTAAATGGTCAGTAGTTGTATTTTTCCTCATATCCGCAAGTCACGGTGTGACTTCTTTATAATCTGTGTTTTATAACAATAACTAATCACCTTTTTTAAACTAGTCACGCCGTGACTATCAACAGGTTAATTGGTTGCCTGCGGATTCGAGGTTTTTTATTATATTTCAATTTCTTCTATTTTTTCCAATCTTTAACTGCATTTTTATAATCATCACTGTATCCATAATGAGCTGAAAATATATATTCAGTTGCTGTTTCTGTATCCATATTAAAAAACTCATTGAACTTGTCAATCTTGCCAGCCTTTATACTTAATGCATCACCTGTAAACAAATACTTATTATTAATTAAATAACACATTGAACCGGGTGTATGCCCCGGAGTTATAATTATCTGTCCCATTTCTTTTTAACGCCTTCTAAAATTATTTTCGAATAGATTGGTGGTTGTAAATCAAATTTATGGAGAACATCAAGTTTGTATTTATCATTTAAGGATCTAGCATAATCAATGTTCTTATAAATATCATTTGGGTAATTTTTATCTGCTACTCGTTGAGCTTTATCTTCGGCATTTAGTAAAGCCAAAAAAACAGTTTTTCGAAATTGCCCACTCTCAGGAAGAGATAGAACATAGCCAGTCTTTTTGCATAATGATTTATAAATATATCGGTACTCTCCAGAAAACATTGTTATTTCAAACCAAGCACTTTTTTCGTTCACCAATTCAAAGACATCTCCGTTTTTAGCTTGTGTAATAACTGATGATGATGATGAAGGACTAAATCTTATGTTAACATCAGATTTAATGACTTGTATATAATTTTGTCCAAAAAGAGGTAAAATCATTAGATACAGCATTATAGATAAAAAAACTTTTTTTTTAATAAGATTATTTTATTAATTGTTAGTATGTATCAATTCACTTTTTTCATTTCTTGGCGGTAACTTCAAAATATCGTTAATAATACGATTTTTTGAATGAAAATTTGGAATAACACACAATTTAATACATCATAAAAGCATGTTTTTAAGGGTTTTTTATTATTTTCGAACTCATAAATAATTAATATGATTTTCAGAAAATACTATATTCTTTTTTGTTTGTTTCTGATTAGCTTGACTCCGGGCATTTCTCAAACTACAGATTCATATTATTTGCAGGATTATCAAATTTATTCATCAGATACAAATAAATTATTTCTGCAGATTGACAATGTCAATTTCATAAAAAACAATGAATATTTTGGAGCAATTGCAGAGGGCTATACGCTTTTGGGATTTAGTCTTACACCAAAATTTATATACTACCCAAGTTCAAAAATTAAGTTAAGTGCCGGAGGAAATTTTTTATCTTATTATGGCAGAGAAAATGAAATTGAAGCTTCTCTATTACTATCTTTTCAATATAAAATTCATCCTAATTTAGATTTTGTTTTGGGGAATATTTACGGAACGCTGAATCATAAATTAATTGACCCTCTTTTCGATTTTGAAAGATTTTTAAATAATAACATTGAAAACGGAATACAGTTTATCTGGAATAGCGACCGGGTTTTTACAGACCTCTGGTTAGACTGGGAACAACAAATATTTCAGGATGATCCGTTTCAGGAAATATTTAATATAGGCTTATCGTCTGAATTTATAATTATTAAAAAAGATAATCACTACAAATTATCTATTCCTTTCCAGAATTTAGTTCGTCATGAAGGAGGGCAAATTAACAGTAATAATGAAGAACCTTTAACAACAATATTTAATAATGCTACAGGTTTACGTTTTTCTAAACCAATTAATCGTAAGCTCATTCACAAATTTGATTTTTCATCATATATTGTTAATTACCAGGACTTATCACCCAACAAAAGACAAATGTATATTGATGGTACTGCAAGTTATACTACCCTTGAATTTACAAACTCTAATTTTGATTTCACAGTTGGATACTGGTATGGCAAACAGTATATAGCCCCTATCGGAAATCCAATTTACGAGACCTATTCCCGAACAAAGTTTTTTGTGGAAGAACCTGTTCGACAGCTAGTAATTGGCAAACTAAATTATCAAAAAGATGTGTTTAATGGTATTAATCTTGGTGTTAGATTTGAAACATTTTATGACATCTTAGGAAGTAATATTGAATATACCTGGGCTGTTATGGTTGTTATTAATGAAAAGTTCTTTTTAAAGGGTTTTTAGTTCAAGGCTGATTAAAAATTCAACATAAATCTCCAAAGCTTATTCTTGTAGATTTTCCCTGCATAATCAATACCAATACGTGGCGTTGTTTTAAATTCTATATCTGAAGATTTTAATCCATTTTCAATCCATAAACGATTGCTTGTATTTAAATCTTCGCCATAAAATGATTTATCAATAAATAAGTTTTTAGTAAGTTTTCCCGGGCCATCAAATCCTTTTATACCGCGAATTAAAACCGCTTGTGGAGTATCTTTTTCCGCAGTTACAAAATTTAACATCCAATACATACCATAAACCAGATAGACATAAATATGCCCGCCTTCATGGTACATTATTTCAGTTCTGGGTGTTCTGCCTTTACTGGCATGGCAGGCTAGATCTTTTTCTCCTCTGTATGCTTCAACTTCAGTAATTAAATATTTTTCGATTCGGTTGTCTTCAAACTTTCTTACAAGGTATTTCCCTAACAAATCAGGGGCAACTTCTAAAACATCCCTTATAAAAAAGTTTTTCTGAAGTCTACTCATTAATATTCCAATTTGTCGGCTTTATTTCTCCATTTATTGAAAGCAATAATAGCTTCATTCCTAAGAATTTGCATGGTAGGTATTTTTCGTTTTTCTACAGATAACTCAAGTTCTTCATAAATAAAAGAATCATCAAAATCAATCTCCTTTGCATCCTGCTTAGTATTTGCATAATAAAGTTTATCTAAACGAGCCCAGTAAATAGCACCCAGGCACATCGGGCATGGTTCACATGAAGAATATATCTCACATCCTTTTAGGTCAAAAGTTCCAAGTTTTGCTGCTGCTTCGCGAATCGCATTAACTTCAGCATGAGCGGTAGGATCATTATTTGACGTTACCTTGTTTATGCCTCTTGCAATAATTTCACCGTCTTTAACAATAACAGCTCCAAAAGGCCCTCCATTTGTATCAATATTTTTTATTGAAAGCTCAATAGCCTCACGCATAAATTCTTCATGATTCTTGCACATAATCCTCTTCGTTTTTTAAATTCATTTTGCTTCCAAACAAAAAAAGCGAGTAAAAATAAGAAAAAAATGTTATACCAATTTGTGTTTCAAGAGTATCTTCGTTAATAAATGATAATAAGGCAATTATAAAAAACACCATAAACAAATAATTATAAAACCCCTTATGTTTAAATACGGGATACAACATTGAAAAAAACAATAATATAAATCCTATAAAACCGAAAGTCAGTAAAAAGGTAATGTATTGATTATGTGCTCTTAACCAATTTCGCTTTGGTAGTTGATTATTGTTCAATTCATATTGTCTGTCAAAGGAATCCTGAACATCGCCGGTTCCAACACCAAACCAAAAATTGTCTTTAATAATATAAAGTGCTGTTTTAACAAACTCAACCCTTTGAGTTATTGAGTTCCCTGCCGGGTTGAATCCTTTCCTGTACACATCAATCTGCCATATAGCTTCATAAATTTTCGGATATATGGCATACTTATTTTCATATATATAATTGGCCATCCCGCTTTCTATGTTTCTTATATCATGTGACGATAATTTTGAGACACCAACAGAATCCTTTTTGTAATCTTTTGATGTTAAATACCTTATTAGCGTATATTTAATTTCCTGCCCTCTTTGATCTTTTCCTTTGTAAGATATAGAACTTATCTTGCTCCATTCATTTTCGAGCTCATTTTGACAAACATAAATCCAAACATAATTCCCGTTTTCAAGCTGACCTTTTTCTTTGTAATGTTCATATAAATTACCAGATTGGGTATAATTTTCCAAATTATCGAAATCGACATTTTCTTTTGAATAGAATTTAGAAACCGAATGAGTTAAAAATGAAGCTATCAATAAAAAAATTGTAATTAATGATACCTGAAGAAATAATTTGGGGATAATATCCTGAATTTTAAATGACACAAAACCCAAAACCAGAAACAGGGTAATAAAGAAAATACTAATTCCTGTAAATGATTTTAATAAATACAAAAATATTATTAGCCAAACAATAAAAATAAAATATGTAACAAGCTCGAATTTAGTGTTTTTAATCCTTTTGGAGAATAAAATATATCCTAAAGAAAATATACTTATATTAATTAATAAGCTTAGTCGAATATGCGACATGAATGGCGAAATATTTCTAATATTTTGGATCGGATAATCAATTTCCTCAACTAAAATTAATGTACTAATAATAGTAGAAACAACAAGCGCCAGTGAAAACCAAATCAATATTCTTTTAATTTGTTGAATCGACAATTTTTGAGAAGTACCAATAATTATTGGAAATAATAATAAAATAGCCTTATTCCCTAAATCATGAAAAGCATATTTAAAGTTGCTTGTATTTATAAGCCATAAAAGATGAATTAAAAAAATTCCTGTGAAAATCAAAATTGATTTACCTGCCCGTTCGGCAGACGGGTTTGCTTTTATCTCCTTCCATTTTCTTTTAAAATCCCATTCAAGAATCCAGTTTGATATTAAAAAAATCATTGAGACACTTAATGCAAACTTTGAAACAGGTAAACAAATTGCAGTAAGAATGAGTCCGAAATAGTAAAGTTTAAAATGATTAAATGTGATATTGAATATTCTCATATTTTATATAAATCTTATCTCCAAAGATAGTTAAAGATAGTTGAGATTTAAAAATGTAATTCAATTTGAAAAATTATTTGCAAACTGAATTGAAAAAACTGTTTATTAGTCTTTTCAAGATAAAATTTATACTATATTTGCGGCTCGTTTTTACGATTATTTAGTGTTTGTCTATAAAGTCCGACTTCTTCGTTACGCCTGCCTGTTCGGCAGACAGGCTTGTCTTCAAAATGGTCATTTACAAAAGTAAACTCCCATTTTTCAGGCTTTGCAAGCCTCGAACTCGAACTTTCTAAAACAAACACTTGACTTTATGGACAGACACTATTTAGAGTTCCCAAAAGTCATTATTTGTAAGTCAGGTTATTAACAGATAATTTGTTAATAAATTTCTTGATTTATAAAAAATAATTGTATTTTTGCAATCCGTAAAATACAGGATAAAGTAATGTATTTAGGTATTAATTAAAATGTTAGGAGTCAAAAAGTGGATACATTAAGTTACAAAACAGTATCAGCCAACAAAGCAACCGTTCAAAAAGAATGGATTCTGGTTGATGCGAAAGACGAGGTATTAGGCCGACTAGCTTCAAAAGTTGCGAAAATTTTAAGAGGTAAAAACAAACCTTCTTTTACTCCACATGTTGATTGTGGGGATAATGTAATCGTAATAAATGCTAGCCAAATTAAATTGACTGGAAAAAAAATGACTGAAAAACAATACGTAAGTCATTCCGGTTATCCAGGTGGACAAAAATTTATTACACCTGAAGCATTATTGGCAAAAAAACCTATTGCAGTAGTTGAAAAAGCTATCAAAGGAATGTTGCCAAAGAATCGCCTCGGCAGAGATTTATTTAGAAACCTTTATGTTTATGAAGGCAGCGAGCATGCTCAAGAAGCACAAAAACCAAAAAACGTAGATTTAAATTCAATTAAATAATTTAGTATGGAAGTAATAAATACTTTAGGAAGAAGAAAAGCTGCTGTTGCACGGGTTTATTTAAGTGAAGGAAAAGGGAAAATCACAATTAACAAGCGTGAATTGGAAGATTTCTTTCCTACCAAACCACTTCAATATGTTGTAAATCAACCATTGGAATTAGTTGAAGTTGCTGGAAAATACGACATTAAAATTAACATTTTTGGTGGTGGAGTAAAAGGGCAAGCTGAAGCTGTTCGATTAGGAATTTCAAGAGCATTACTCGAAGTAAATCCCGAACACAGAGATGCTTTGAAAAAAGCTGGATTCTTAACAAGGGATTCAAGAGTTGTGGAACGTAAAAAACCCGGTCAACCAAAAGCGCGCAAGAAGTTTCAATTTAGTAAAAGATAGAATAATATTCTGTTGGATAATATTCCGTTTAGTATCTAAATTGTTGAGACGTCCTGCAAGGAGCTACTCAGCAATTGACTGATTAAAAAGAATGTAAACGTTAAAAAAACAAACAAATGTCAAGAACAAATTTTAATGAATTATTAGAAGCAGGTGTTCATTTCGGACACTTGAAAAGAAAATGGAATCCTTCAATGGCTCCTTATATCTTCATGGAGCGTAACGGAATTCACATTATTGATTTACAAAAAACTGAAGCAAAATTAAACGAAGCATGTAATGCTTTAAAACAAATTGCTAAATCAGGTCGAAAAATTTTATTTGTTGCTACAAAAAAACAAGCTAAAGATATAGTTTCAGAGAAAGTTCAAAGTACTCAAATGCCTTACGTAACAGAACGTTGGCCCGGCGGTATGTTAACAAACTTTCCAACCATTCGTAGAGCTATTAAGAAAATGTCTTCCATCGACAAAATGAAAATAGATGGTACTTTAAATAATCTTGCAAAAAGGGAAAAATTGCAAATTACCCGTCAAAGAGCTAAACTTGAAAAAATGTTAGGCAGTATTTCGGATATGACAAGACTTCCTGCTGCAATGTTTATTGTTGATGTTTCAAAAGAACATATTGCAGTAAGAGAAGCAAAAAGACTTAATATTCCTCTTTTTGCAATTGTTGATACAAACTCGGATCCAATTCCGATTGATTTTCCTATCCCTGCAAACGATGATGCTTCAAAATCAATTTCATTAATCTTAGATAAAGTTACTGATGCGATTAAGGAAGGATTAGAAGAAAGAAAAATGGAGAAGGAAAAAGAAGGTTCTGCAAAAGAGAGTAAAAAAGGAACTAAAGAGCCAATTGTTGATGCTAAAAAAACCAGTGCTAGAAAAACAGAAGAAACTCCT
>DAOWML010000001.1 GCA_030643125.1 Bacteroidales bacterium | reverse complement strand
TTTATTTTCTGTCATAATTAATTGATAAATTCGAAACAAAGGTATGTTAAAAAACAATATTTTTATTTTTAAATTAAACTTTACGCTAATTAAGTAATCTAAGAATATTCTACCATTCTATTGGAAATTTATTTAATCAAAATTAATAAAACATGAAAAAATTATTATCGATTTTAAGTATCATTTTGCTTCTGAATATTTCAGTAAAAGCTGATGAAGGAATGTGGTTATTATCACTTATCCAACAATTTAATATTGAAAAAATGCAACAAATGGGTTGCGAATTATCAGCTGAAGAAATTTACAGTGTAAATAATACCAGCTTAAAAGATGCCATTGTAATTTTTGGGCGTGGATGTACCGGTGAGGTAATTTCTGATCAAGGATTAGTATTAACTAACCATCATTGTGGTTATGGAGCTATTCAACAACATAGTACTCCCGATCATGATTATTTGAAAAAAGGTTTTTGGGCAATGTCGAAGGACGAAGAAATTGCAACCCCGGGACTAACAGTAACATTTTTAGTTCGTATTGAAAATGTAACTGAAAAAATAAATTCTGTTTTCACACAAGAAATGTCTGAAACAGAAAGACAAGATACTGCTTATAAAGTAGGAAGTAAAATTGCTGAAGAAGCTACTGAGGGAACACATTACAATGCAAGAGTTCAAAGTTTTTATGGAGGTAATCAGTTTTTTCTTTTGGTTTATGAAAAATTTACTGATATAAGAATGGTTGGAGCGCCTCCATCATCAATTGGGAAATTTGGTGCCGATACTGACAACTGGATGTGGCCTCGTCATACCGGTGATTTTTCTATTTTTAGAATTTACGCTGATAAAGATAATAAACCGGCTGATTATTCTCCGGATAATGTTCCTTATAAACCAAAACATCATTTACCTGTTTCGTTAAAAGGAGTTGAGAAAAATGATTTCGCAATGATATTAGGCTATCCCGGAGGAACTGACAGATATATGATATCAACAGAAGTTGAGGAGGCAATTAACATAACCAATGCAAACAGAATTTATATTCGTGGTATCCGTCAGGAAATTCTTTTAGAAGATATGCTCGCTGATGATGCTATTCGTATTAAATATGCATCAAAATATTCAAGATCAACAAATTATTGGAAGTATTCAATAGGAATGAATAAAGCTTTAAAACGTTTAAAAATCGTTGATAAGAAAAAAGTTAATGAGAAAACATTTACTGATTGGCTTAATTCGTCACCAGAACTTAAAGAAAAATATGGGAATGCATTATCATTAATAGATAACTCTGTTAAGTCTCGGGGAGAATTTATTCATACCAACCAATATATCTCCGAAACTCTGTTAAGAGGTACAGAACTTGTGTATTTTGCTTCAGGAGCAAAAAATCTTGAAGAAGTATTAAATTCAGGAAATAAGGAAGAAATTGATTCTTTAGTTAGTAAATCTAAAGAAAAAGCCAGAAAGTTTTACAAAAACTACAATGCACCTACAGATCAGAAAGTGGCTAAAGTCATGTTTAAAATTTTTGCTGAAAATGTGGATAAAAAATATCAACCGGACATTTTTAATACTATTGAAACAAAATACAAAAATGATTATTCAAAGTTTATTGACAGGATGTATAATAAATCGTTTTTTACAGATTCAGTTAAACTATGGGCGTTTTTAGAAAAACCTTCAGCTAAAGCATTAGCAAAAGATCCGGCATATATTGCTTCAAAATCGATATATAATAAATATCGGGAATTATACAAAAATTTAACACCATTTTATGCTGATTTCGATAAAGGTCACAGATTATATGTTGGTGGTATTATGGAAATGAACGAAGGTGAAGCTATGTATCCTGATGCAAACTTCTCTATGCGTTTAAGCTATGGTTCCATTTTAGATTACGACCCAATGGATGCTGTACATTACAATTATATAACCACTCTTAAAGGAGTAATGGAAAAGGAAGATCCGGATAACTGGGAATTTGTAGTTTCTGATAAATTAAAAGAACTTTATAATAATAAAGACTATGGACAATATGCATTAAAAAATGGTGAAATGCCTGTTGCATTCCTATCTACAAATGATATTACAGGAGGAAATTCAGGAAGCCCTGTAATAAACGGAAAAGGAGAAATAATAGGAACTGCATTTGATGGCAATTGGGAAGCTATGAGTGGTGATATTGTTTTCGAACCAGAATTACAACGAACAATTAGTGTAGATATAAGATATACTCTATTTATTATTGACAAATTTGCCGGAGCGAAACACTTAATTGAAGAAATGACTATTATTAAATAAACAGTTTAAATTTTATATCAGTAAAGGGATGCATTTTATTGCATCCCTTTTTTTATATTTATACCTTAAATAAAACTTATGTCAAAAATCATAATATATACTGATGGCGCTGCCCGTGGAAATCCCGGACCGGGAGGATACGGAATTGTAATGAAATACGGACAGCACAGAAAAGAACTTTCAGAAGGATTTAGAAAAACAACAAATAACAGAATGGAATTATTAGCTGTTATAGTTGCCCTGGAAACCTTAAAGCTTGAAAACAGTATTGCAGAAATTTATACTGATTCGAAATATGTTGCCGATGCAGTTGAAAAAGGCTGGGTGTTTGATTGGGAGAAAAAACAATTTAAGAAAAAGAAAAATCCGGATCTGTGGATCAGATTTTTAAAAATTTATCGAAAACACCAGGTAAAATTCCATTGGATAAAAGGACACGCCAATATCCCCGAAAATGAACGATGTGACCAGCTTGCAGTTGAAGCATCTAAAAAATCAAATATACTAATTGATGAAGCTTACGAAAACTCTGATGAAACACTTTTTAAAATTTGATTTATATGTCAAAAACCCAACTATTTTAGATAATATTTGAAATCTATAAGCATAGCAGGCAATGGCCTACATTATGTTCGTTGTGAGAAAAATACCAATAGCTTATTTCCATTATCCTCTGGAAATGAATATTTAATTAGAGCCTGTAATTAGTGAAGGAGGATAGTAAAACAATTATTCTTTTATTTCTTCGTAATCAATATAATCACCCTCGTTTTTATCAATCTTTTTATTCTTACCGGATTTTGTATTTATGGTAACATCACCTTCTTTCTTGTTGTTGTATTGGTTTTGTTGATTTTCAAAATTACCTTGCATCTTTTTAAAATAAGATCGAAATATATATCGGGTAAAAATTCGAATAATAAAATAAATTAAAAATACGATCAATAAAAATCTAACTAAGACCATAATATATTATTTTTCTCTTTTCTTAAAGTATCTCTTTTAAAAACCATCTTTCATAAAAGCGAAAGAAGGAGTTAATTATTAACAAACATTTTTTACTTTTGCAAAAGTACTATATTCAATCAATAAATTAAATAAAATTTTATGGAAACGGTTGTTAGTGGAATTAGGCCAACAGGAAATCTACATTTAGGAAATTATTTTGGTGCTATGAAAAACTTTGTTAAAATGCAGCACACAAATAACTGCTATTTTTTTATTGCCGATTATCATTCATTAACAACTCATCCCACTCCGGGGGATTTACATGGCAGCGTTAAGCAAGTTATGGCAGAATATCTGGCTTGTGGATTAGACCCTGAAGTTTCAACTTTATATATACAAAGTGATGTTCCCGAGATAGCTGAATTATATCTTCTTCTAAATATGAATGCTTATATTGGGGAACTTGAGCGAACAACATCATTTAAAGACAAAATACGAAAACAGCCTGAAAATGTAAATGCAGGTCTTCTGACTTATCCTGTACTTCAAACCGCTGACATAATTATTCATAATGCATCAAAAGTTCCTGTGGGAAAAGATCAGGAGCAAAATCTGGAAATGGCCCGTAAATTTGCACGTCGTTTCAATAACTTGTATAAAGTTGAATATTTTACCGAACCTCAACCATATAATTTTGGTGAGACATTAATAAAAATTCCAGGCTTAGACGGTACGGGAAAAATGGGAAAATCAGAAGGAAATGGAATTTACCTGGTTGACGATCCTAAAGATATTAGAAAAAAAGTTATGCGTGCTGTTACTGATAGTGGCCCCACTGAAATGAATTCAGAAATGCCGGAACCTATACAAAACTTATTTACATTAATGAACGTTGTTTCAGAAAAAAGCACGATTGATTTCTTTAAAGAAAAATATGCTAATTGTGAAATCAGGTATGGTGATTTAAAAAAGCAGCTTGCCGAAGATATTATACATTTCACATCTCCTATTCGCGAAAAAATACTGGAAATTTCTGCTAATAATGACTATTTAAGGAAAGTAGCAAATATGGGTGCGGAAAAAGCAAGAGAAAGCGCATCTAAAACAATTAAAGAAGTAAGAGAAATTATTGGGTTTAAGCCTTTTTAGATATTGTATCAAGTATCGAGATGAATAATTATAGGTTTATTATTTGAAATAGTAGCCTAAATAATGAAAATGTTAAAGTAAGTTTTACTTGATACTTATATCTAAAATCTTGATTCTTTTTTCTATATAAACATCAACAAACTAACTGCCATTACCATCATTCCTAATACTAAACCGTAAATAGACAAATGATGCTCACCATATTCTCGTGCAACAGGTAAAAGCTCATCAATAGAAATAAATACCATAATGCCAGCCACTCCTGCAAACAAAATCCCAAAAAGAGTATCAGACAAAAATGGCATTAATAATAAATACCCGATTAAAGCACCTACCGGTTCTGCTAAGCCTGACAAAAACGAATGCCAGAATGCTTTCTTTTTACTACCTGTTGCAAAATAAATTGGTACTGAAACAGCAATTCCTTCAGGAATATTATGAATAGCAATCGCCACTGCAATTGCAATACCTAAACTAGGATCGGTAAGGGCAGCAGTAAATGTTGCCAAACCTTCAGGAAAATTATGAATAGCAATGGCTAAAGCGGTAAACATTCCCATTTTCATAAGTTTTTTACGCTTATGTTCTTTTTTTGCTTCTTCATCCATTTCTTCAACCATTCGAATTTCATGTGGGTTTTCTATTGAAGGGATTAACTTATCGATAATTGCAATAAAAAATATACCTCCAAAAAAAGAAGCTACAGTTATCCATGAACCCATTTTTTCTCCCAGTTCTGCTACCAAAGAATCTTTAGCTTTAAAAAAGATTTCAATCATTGATACATAGATCATTACACCCGCCGAAAAGCCCAGAGCAAACGACAGGAACTTAGTATTTGTTGTTTTTGTAAAAAAAGCCAGAGCGCTTCCTATTCCTGTAGATAAACCTGCAAATAAAGTTAGTCCAAATGCGAATAATACGGTTTCATTAATCATACGTTAATAAATTATGGATTCTTAAGATAAGTTTATGCATTCTGTTTTAAATTGGCATAGTTGAATCAAACAAGATCAGAACAAAAAGGTTCAAAATTAATTCTGAAATGGCTTCCAGTTTTTTGCTAATCCACCAATACCTGTTTCACTTAGTTTTTTACCGGCCATTTTAACAATATTCTGGCAATATTCGTTGCATGCCCGTTGATCGCTCTCAGATATGTCATTAGCTCAACGTGTGTTTTACTGCTTGAAATTGTTTCTATTATTTCATCCTGCAATCTTTTGAAATGTTGCTTCTCCAATTCTATTTCCATATTTCGATATCGTCGGTATTTTTCTTTCATCGCTTTTGCTTTCTCCAAATTTACATTTTCGAATACTTCCAATGCTCTACTTAACTGTTTTTGGGTTTTTGTATGATAATTTATAATTTCATTTTTACCCTCAACAGAAAATTCAAAATCCATTTTACTCCATCTTGCCGCTTTTTTTATCATGTTTTTAGATACTATATCAGCAATTTGTTCAAATTCTTTTACCGCATATAGTAACTGAAATGATTCATTTACACGTTCTTCATTAAGGTTTTCGCGCGTAATTTTCAATATATAATCACTAATCTGATCACGCAGAAAATTAACTTCCTTCTCTTTTTGTTTTATCTCATTTATAACTTCTGTTTTTTTAACTAAATATGGAATAATAATATCTCCGGTCATATTCTGAACCAACTTACCCATCCTTATTGTTTCTTTTTTTGCTAAGCTCAATGCTAAAGATGAATTCTTTACCATTCCATAATCAAGATGAATCGGTTTTAAAATCGGTTTTTCAACAAATTTTACGGGAAGAAGTTTTTCAATAAATTTCCCGAAGGTATTTGTAAATGGAAGAATTAAACATGTTAAAACAATATTAAAAACTGTATGTGCATTGGCAATCTGACGGGGAACCGTTTCGGCTAAAGAATTAAAATCTCCATCAGGCAAAAGACTTTTTGGTGAAATAATTTTCACTAATTCAGCAAACCGTGGAATCCAAAACAAAAAGACTAGAACACCAATAACTTTTATCAATGTATGTGCTAAAGCAACCTGTTTTGCTTCACGATCGGTTTTTATACTTGCTAAAATTGCCGTAATTGCTGTTCCTATATTTGCACCAAAGAGCAAAGAGATAGACGCCTCTAAACTCAATAAGCCCTGTGTTGCCAATACAATCATGATACCAATAAATGCACTACTACTTTGTATTAAGGCAGTAAATACCGCACCTACAAGTATTCCCAAAACCGGATTTTCAAGTTTTACTATTAAATCTATAAAAGGGGTGAAAGATCTCAATGGATACATTGACTCTGACATAATATGCATTCCAAAAAACAGAATCCCAAACCCTAAAATGGTTTTACCGATATTTCGTACATATACCGATTTAGTAACCGAGTTCAATAAAAAACCAATTCCAATTAATAAAAGAGAATAATCTGTTAATTTAAATGCTATTAACTGTGCCGTTATGGTTGTCCCAATTCCTGCTCCCAGAATTATGCCAATGGTATTTTTAAATTTAATTAGTTTAGAATGAACAAAACTCACCAACATAACTGTTGTGGCGCTGCTACTTTGTATAATCATAGTAACAAACGTTCCAACTCCCACAGCAATAAGCCTGTGATGTGTGATCTGGCTCAATACTGTTCGCATTTTATCACCCGCGGCATTCTGCATTCCATCACTCATCATTGTCATCCCTAAAAGGAACAATCCCAATCCTCCAATTAAACCGGCAATAAGAAGAAATACCCAATTTGTTTTCCGTGCAAAAATCTTATAAATCAAAAAATTAGTTTCAGGATATTCTACTAATTGAGCCGAAATTTCATACATTCCTTCTTTTGAGCCCAAAATAACATATGTTTCTGCAATTCCCAATGTATCAGTATAAGTAAGGGTATCAATAATTTTAAATTTTTTATCGCCCTCAGGAACAGAAATATTCTGAAGTTTTACGGCTAAATTTTTACCAGGTTGATTATCCTGATCTAAAACTAAAATCCTAACTGGTTTTTCTGATTTTAAACGAGCTGTTTGTGTTTGAAAATCTCCAGAATAATTTGGAATTTGATTTGACTTTGGCTTTACTAATTTGTATTGAACAGAAACTAATGCGCTATTGTTTTGAGCAAATACAATGTGCCCAATCAATAGAAAAACAAAAAGTATTAAATATGGGAAATAAGGTCGTTTCATAATCAGACCCAAGCTTTATTTATACAAATATAAGCTATTGTAAGATTACACCACGCAAATCAACATAAAACTGATTTTCGTACATTTTAAAATCGTTAAAGCCAAATGAAACTTTATTTCTTGCCACTGTACGAATAAGACCTTCGTTTTTTAAAGTGTAATAATCATTTGTATTTTTTATGTGACTTGCCAATTGTTTTGACAGCACAGTTATATTGCTTAAAACTCCTGTCAAATACCCATTCCACAATCCTCGGCTTAACCTGAAAGTATTTAATTCAGAATCTGTGGTATCTTTTGCAAACTCTAAGTCAGTTCGATAATTATACGTTCGTTCCTTAAATTTAATTGATTTATCACCATAAATCGAATAAATATCATATCCACGATTAACTACTCTATAATTATATTGTGCTAAAAAATTGCCAGAATCATTTTTTTCTAAATTATCCTGAATCGAAAAACTGAAAAATTCAATCTTTTCATTTCTGAAATTTTTCTCGATAAATATCTGTAAATGTTCTCCTTTAACAAATAGTGTGTCTTTATTTTCTTTAGAATTTAACTTATGATTAATTTCGATTAAAACCACTCCTTCGTTATATTTTGTATAAAAAGTGTCGGTTAATATAATTGATGAATCATTATAGGCCATTTCTGCTTTTGACAGAGAAAAATCCTGGAATTTTGTTGTATATAATGAATACTTCCCTGATTCTTTTAAATTAGTATAATCATCGGTAATATTACTTACTGTACTAAAATTCATTAATGCATACATTGCTTTCGCTCTTAATACAGCTTGTTTATATGCTTCCTTCTTTTCCATATTTGGATCCGAAATTCCAACAATTTTTATAGTTGAGCTTAAATCAATCGGTGTAAAAACCCAATCGGGAAGTTTTTCGGGAATTCTATCATACAGTTTTCTTTTTGAATCAGTAGTGTCTGAATATTCATCAAAAGTCTGGTTAAATACATTTTCTTCGTACTTTTTTTTATCCTGATCAATAATATTTGATTGTGACTCTTCTTGTGAATACAGAGACAAACTCAAAGCAAACAGGAAGAAAACAGCAGCAACTATATTTTTCATTCTTGAAAAGATTAGTTGAATTAATAAAAACTAAAAATACCAATTTAATATATTTCTTTACAATCTTCGAACCAAAAAGTTACAATAAATTTGATTTTTCTAAAAATATAAGCGCAGTCCTATTATGAAATTCCTGCCTGGCGACACAATTCCCGAAGAATACGGCCTGTAACGATTATCAAGAATGTTTTCTACACCCAGGTTAATTGTTGCCCGATTTTTAAAATCATATGATGACATAAAATTTAAAGTCCACCACGAAGGAGAATATGGATTGCCATTATTATCAGTCGCATACATATAAGGTTTATCCTGTTCGCTTGGAGCTAATTCTTCATATTCAATTTTTCCATTATAATTTGCAAAAACCGATGCTGTTATTCCTTTATTAGTATAAGTTATTCTTGTACTTCCGAACAATGGCGCAACATGTCGTAACGGCAATCCGTCCTGGTCTTCACCATAGGTATAATTAATTATTGATTTAAGATTTAATTTTAACGGGAGATTAATATTTAATGCAGCATTAAAACCATAAACACAGGCTTTATCGGCATTAACAATGGCAAGGACTTTGCTCATTTCTCCGTCATAAATAATTGAATCCTGGCCATTAAACGTATAATCTCTGCGTACTAAAGCATTATTTAAAAAGGTGTAAAATCCAGTAATACTAATAGAAGCAAAATCTTCGATATTTTTTGAAACTCCTAAATCCACATTATACACATATTCGGGTTTAAGATTTTCGTTTGGAACAACAACATTACCGGGCTCCGAATCAAAAATCTTTGCCATATCATCAATGTTTGGTGCATGAAATCCTGATGATAAATTCAGGTTTATTTGCCAACTTCTGATTGGTTTATATACAAACCCGATTGATCCGTTTAAAGCACAGTTATTAACAGAAATATCATCATAAGGAAAATTGAAAAACGAAGTGTCTTCTATAGTTGAATAAAGACTAACATAATTAAAACGCAAACCGGTAATTGTTGTAAATTTTTCACTAAAATTCTCTTTATAACTTAAATATGCAGCTAAAGTTGTGTAATTATTTACCCCATCGGGATACCGGGTTGATTCAGGAGATATTTCGCCGCTTACAATATTTTTATTGCGAGCCATTGAATTAACTGAATTATAAACCGCTTCAACACCATAAAATAGTTGATTGTCGCGTTTCAGGTTTTTATCAAAATCAAGATTCAAGCTATATGCAAGAACATTTTCAGTTCTTTCTCTTAAATTTACGTTTCGATATTTCCTATCATGCCTGCTTTCTTCATAATCCTGATAAGCAAGTGTTAATTTCGAATTATCAAAAAGCGTATTTGGCTTTGAATAATTCACATTTAATGCGTGCATCATCCAAAGCTGAGGGCCGTAATACCATTCTCCGTATTTTAAATCATCGCCACTATATTGAATTAAACGATCGTAACGTGGAACATCAGAAAGTTTTGAATAATGAAAAGCATAAGTCATATCCAAATATTTACCAGGACGAAAACGAATTTTCTGCATTAAATTGATTTGGCTATAAGCTGACTCAATTTGAACATCAGGATTATTATTCGTAATAATTGAATCTATTCCATTAATTAGTTTAACATATTCCGGACGTTGATACTCTGAATTATTTTTGCTTCCCATTCTTAAATCATCATAATCGCTATAACTTACACTTGTTAAAAGCCCCCACTTTTTTGAACCAATATTAAAATCCAGATGTCCTGTTTTTTCGTTGTTTGCCGATGAATATCGAGTAAATACATTCCCTGAAAAATGTGTGCCTTCACCTGTTGAAAGCTTTGCTCTTAAAGTATGAAAATCCATTACGCCACCTAATGCATCACTTCCATAAGTTACCGATCCGGGGCCAAAAATCACTTCACTGCTTTCAATCACATTAGCATCTAACGAAATTACATTTTGCAAATTTCCCTCACGGTAAATTGCATTATTCATTCTTACACCATCAATAACTAATAAAACAGTATTTGTCGAAAATCCACGAATCATTGGACTACCTCCACCCATTTGACTTTTCTGAACAAAAACTTCGTTTGAATTTTCTAATAAATCAGCTGTAGTTTGAGGATTATCAAATATTATTTCCTCCCGGGTAAGCCTTGTTATTTTATTTGGAATCTCATCTTTATTTTGTTCCCACCGATATGCAGAAATTACATACTCTTCTATTTCTATAATTTTTTTCTCCAAATAAATAACAAACTCATCTATGCCAGATTTAGTAAATTGTATTTTTTTATATGATGGATGTTGAAGATAAATCATTTCGCTATCCGAAAAAATATTCAACGAAACCTCTCCTTTTGAATTTGAAAGAGCTGATTTGGTGCGATCCTGATTATAAATTGCAACATTCGCAACCGGATCGTTTAATTCTGCATCTTTTAATAAAAGGGTTTGACTAAAAGAAAAAAAAGGTAAAAAGAAACTTATTAATATTAGATATGTTTTTTTATTCATTGATGACAAAAGTATACATTTTTAAAGCGCAAATTTACTATTTGATTAGCTTTGATATTATTGGTTTAATCAATTTTTAATTATGTTTGCCAGTATATAAATTTTAGTTATAAAATTATATTTAATATTTTTGATAAGAACGAATAAATGGTTTAATCTCTTATGCTTAAAAAAGTCTTAATCGGAATCTCATCTTTAATCATAATTCTTTCAGCGTATTTTGGTTACAGATATATAAAAAAACAACAATTACCTGATTTTGATACGTATAAAGCCATCCCTATTGATGCTGCAATTATAATTGAAAGTGCCAATTTTATAGAAAAGATTGCCGAGATCAGGAAAGAAAACAAAATCTGGGAAGAGCTTGTTCTGTTTCCTGCAGTAAAACAATTTGATTCTGATTTAGAATATATAGCAAATCTTCCCGGTAAAAATCAAATTATACAAGATTTAATAAAAGATAATCAAATAGTAATTTCTGCTCACAAAATCGGGAAAGCTAATCTTGAGTTTTTATTCCTGGTAAGAATGCATAATTTTCGTGATAAAAAATTTATTCTTCAATTGATTACAAGTCTTTTAAGTTCTGAAAATAATGTATCGTCACGCGATTACAACAATACAAAAATATACAATGTTAAAACGGCAGATAAAGAATTACATTTTTCGTTTTATAAAGGGATCCTGATATATAGCTCATCATCAATTTTAGTTGAAAATTCAATAAGACAATCAGAAGCTGAAAAATCGATATTTGATGATAGGGGATTTGTTAAAGTACAAAAAACTGCCGGAAGAAATGTTGATGCGAATATATATTTAAACCTTGCCCGCTTTAATGAAATAGTATCATTTGCGTTAAACAATAAGCAAAAATCTGTAATTTCTAAATTCTCTAATTTAGGAAATTGGGCAGAGCTCGATATAAATTTAAAAGATGATGCTGTTTTATTAAACGGATTTACTTTTAGTAATGATTCTTTAAATAACTATCTCAACATTTTTCTTAAACAAGAACCCGTTGATCATAAGATGAACAGTATTCTTCCTTCGAACACGGCCCTTTTTTTATCATTAGGAATTAGTAATATCGATCAGTATTTAAAGGATTATAAATCTTATCTTGAAAAAGAAGGGAAAATAAATAAATATCAATTACAGATTGACCTATATAAAAATAAGTATGCCATTGATTTAGAACAGTTTTTTAAAGAACATCTTGACGAAGAAATCGGGCTTGTGGTTACTGACGAACCAAACGATAATTTCGAGGATAATACATACATTATAATGCGAACCAGAGGTAAAAGTATTACCGAAAATAAACTAAATGAAATTATTTCTAAAATTGCCGAAACAAACAATGTAAACAAATCACGTTTTATAAATGAAATAAGAATTGATAAAGAAACTAAATACAAAGTATACTCTTTACCATTTAATAATGTATTCAGAACATTTTTCGGAAATGTTTTCCCCGAATTTAAAAATCAGCATGCTACGTTTATCGACAATTTCATTATTATCGGCAGTTCCAAAAAATCCGTTTCTAAATTTATCCATTCGAACATATTACATAAAACACTGGATAATGATATGAAATTTGAGCAATTCACAAATTATCTATCTTCAAAATCGAATTTCTATTTTTATACTAACATGTTTCGTTCACCGAAATATATTGCTGAACTTTTAAACCCAAATCTCAAAAAAGGATTAAATCAAAATATTAAAAGTTTTAGAAAATTTCAGGCTTTAGCCGTTCAGCTTCAGCAAAACAATGGCATGATTTACAACAATTTATACTTACAATATGTTTCTGAGCTTAAAGAGGAAGCTGTTACGGTTTGGGAAAGCCATTTGGATGCTTCAATGGATTTCAAACCAATATTAGTAATAAATCATTACACGAAAGAAAACGAAATTATTATTCAGGATTTAAACAATAAGATTTACCTGATTAATAAAGTGGGTAGAATTTTATGGAAATTACAATTAAACGAAAAAATAAATAGTGAAATATACCAGGTTGATTTTTATAAAAACGGTAAGCTTCAGTTTTTGTTTAGCACCAAAAATAAAATTCATTTAATCGATAGAAATGGTAATTATGTAGAGCGATATCCGGTTAAATTGAGGTCGCCGTCAACAACAGGCCTGGCAATGTTTGATTACAATAAAACTCTGGATTACAGAATTCTTATTCCATGCAAAAACAAAAATGTTTATTTATATAATCTCGAAGGTAATTTAGTGAATGGATGGAAATTTGGTCAAACCGATAAGCATGTTACAACTCCGGTTCAGCATTTTAGAATTAACACAAACGACTATCTTGTTTTTGCCGATAAATACAGAGTGTATATTTTAAACCGAAGAGGCGAAGAACGTATTCATATAAAAAACCAATTCTCTAAATCATTTAACAATAATTTTATTCTGGAAACAGGTAACTCAAATACCAATCCACGGTTTGTAACAACTGATACATCAAGCCTTGTAAAAATGATTTATCTTGACGGGACAGTAAAATCAAAACAAATCGGGAAATATTCATCAAATCATTATTTCGATTACCAGGATATTAATGCTGATGGTTTTAAAGATTATATTTTTCTTGATAAAAACAAATTAGATGTGTTTAAACAAGATGGTTCAGAAATATTTGATTATAAATTCGATAAAAACATTGATTCTTCGCCTGTTTATTACTATTTTTCGTACGACGATAGAAAATTAGGTGTTGTTTCCAAAACAACCAACGAAATATTTTTATTTAATAGTAACGGAAGTATTTATGAAGGATTTCCTCTGAAAGGGAATACACCATTTACAATAGGTTATTTAGGAGATTCTCGTAGTCAGTTTAATTTAATTGTAGGTACTCAATATAACTTTTTATACAATTATTCCGTAAATTAGTTTAATATTTTAAATTTCATAGTTATGAATAAATTACGACTTGCCGGGATTTTAAAAATCATACTTCCAATATTTATCATTTTTTTATTTTATCAATGCATGCATGATGAATATGATTTTAGTAAACTTGATGATGAAATTGAAATTAGAGCAGGAATATTAGCGCCTTTGGCCTATGGCTCACTTACACTTGATGATTTAATTAGTGAATTTGACAGTTCGAGTTTTATAAGTTCTGATGCAGATGGATTATTATTAATTACTTACGAAGATTCATTATTCTCGTATATTGCTGATGATTTACTGGAAATTCCTCCACAAGATTTCCTTGAGTTTTTTATTGAATCTGATTTTACTATTCCTCCGGGTTGGGGTATTGGAGAAACAGTTATTCTGGACCGTACCAAAAACTTCCCATTTGCCTTTTCAAATAACGAACAACTTGACAGTATGATATTGGATGAAGGAACTATGGTTTTTGATATCTATTCTGAATTTCTACATACAGGACAAATTGTTATTACCTGCCCAAATATCAGGTTAAACAATGTTCCATTTACACAAACGATTGATATTGATGTTGACGATGGTACTTTTACTTATAACGAACCCTTTGTTCTTGATGGATATACTATTTATTTAAGCGATTCAGTTACTGTCGATTCAACATTTAGCTACATGCCTGTTGACTTTCATGTTGAACTTATTAATTCAGGTGCCGGATTTAATCCCGGAGAAAGAATTTCGGTAATTGTTACAATAGAGGATATAGATTTCGAGGTTATTTTTGGATATATTGGCAATTACGATTTATTAAGCGAAACAGGCGAGGTAGACCTTGGATTTTTTGAAAATTCACTCGAAGGATATATTTGGTTCGAAAATCCGTATATAAATTTTAATATTATGAACTCTTATGGCGTTCCCGCAGCTGTAAGTATTTCCCGATTTACAGGATTTAAAACTGATGTTGATTCCATAGAAATGATTTTTGATTCATCAATGGATACATTTGCTTATGCATATCCGACATTAACAGATTATATTAATAATGATATTTACAAAGACACTACTATTTCGATAAACACAACAAATTCAAATGTTTCGGATTTCCTTTCTTTTTTACCATCAAGATTAGAATACTGTTTATCAGCGACATCAAATCCTGATGGCCCGGAAGCTTCGTATAATTTTGTAAGCGATAACAGTCAAATTGATATTGATTTTGAGTTTATATTACCACTGTGGTTTAAAGCTGATAGTTTTGCTCTTGTAGACACTATTGAACTCGACCTGATAGATATTGATGAAGATGCTGATTTTATTGAAAGAGTTAATGTAATGCTTGAAGTTTCAAACGGATTACCTCTTGATATTGATTTTCAGCTATATTTCTTAGATTCGGTGTATAATCATGTTGATACCCTGTTTGCTGAAAATTCACGACCTGTTATTAGTTCCGGAATTTTAGATCCTTCTGATAATACAGTTATGGCACCGGGAATTAAAACATCGCTGGTTGAGTACACTAACGAGGAAATAGCCAGCTTGAATACGGTCAGATACGGAGTAATTCGGGCAGGACTTAAAACTCCATCCGACTCAAACGGAGATCTTATTTCGGTCAAATTTTTTGAAGATTATTCGGTCGATTTTAATTTAAGTGTAGGTATTGATGTAAAAGTAAATTCTAACGACTTGTAAATCCTGAACTCATGAGCTTTAATAAATCTAAAAAATTATTAATTACAATAGTATCAGTTATTCTTATTTCAGGATACATTTCTGCACAAGATGTTCAAACATTATATTATATGAACAGGGTTCCTCAAACAACATTCATGAATCCTGCTATGCAACCAAACTATAATGTATTTATTGGCTTCCCCGGGATTTCATCTATACAAGTTGATGCAGGTAATAATAGATTAACTTTAACCGATATTATAATGAAACATCCTACTAATGATTCATTAATAACTTTTTTACATCCCGATGCCGATTATAATACTTCTGATTTTCTGTCTAAAATTGGTGAAAATAATTTCTTTTACGAAGACTTCAGATCCGATCTTATTTCTTTTGGTTTTAGAGTTAATACCTGGTATTTTTCATTTAATCTTTCAGAAAAATTCTCAACATCCATAAACTATCCAAAAGATTTAATGGTACTGGCCCTGGAAGGAAATCAAAGCTTTATTAATAAAAGTGCTGATTTAAGTTATTTAGGAGTTAACTCAACTTTTTATCGCGAATACGGGCTTGGAATTTCAAAAGAAATAAACCCGAATTTATCCGTTGGGATTAGAGCAAAGGTTCTATTTGGTCATGCTAATGCATCATCAGATTTTAAGGATAATAATATAAGCATGTATTCCAGTCGTGATTCAATTTATTTAAATGCCGATGCAGTTATAAATACTTCGTCTCCGCTTATTGCTACAACAAATGAAGATGGAGAATTTGATGGTTTTGAAATTCCCAGCTATATCGAAAATGCAGAAACTGATTCTTTAATTGATCTTGCGATGGCTCATAATAATATGGGTTTAGGAATTGATTTTGGAATTTATTATAAACCAATTGAAAACTTATCCTTATCGTTAAGCGTAATTGATTTAGGTTATATAAAATGGGATGCAAAAGATGTAACCTCACTTGAATTAAAAGGGAGTTACGCCTTTAAAGGAGTGGATGTAAGTGACGAAATAGGAAATTCAGAATCAGATACCGATCCTTTTGACGAAATGATCGATTCTTTAAAAAATAGTTTTACTATTTTGAATACTGCTGAATCATATACAACATCACTTTGTACAAAAATTTATATTGGTGCTAATTATGCCATTTCCAAAAAATTTGATGTAGGATTCTTATCACGTTCATATTTTTACAATAGTAATTTAAACCAGGCTTTTACTTTTTCGGCAAATGTTTACCCGGTAAATGGATTATCTGCCAGTTTAAGTTATTCTATAATGAATGGTTCGTATAATAATATTGGTTTTGGATTCGTGCTTGGGGGTGCTCCGGTGCAACTATATCTAATCTCAGATAATGTTTCTGCAGCTTTATGGGGGCATAAAACAACATCTTTTAATTTTAGATTTGGTATAAATATCGCAATTGGATCCATGCAAAAACTAAAATCGAAAGATAAACCATTATTAAAATCAGTTTTTTAAGATTAATAATATCCTGATTAACAGATGGGTTAACCCATCTATTAACAAACCTATCTATTACCTTAAATCCGCAAGTCATCGGATGACTTGTTTACAGATAGTGCTTTAACTTAATTTTTAAAAGAATCATCCGATGACTATCAACATTCCACGAAAAGATTTGCTCGTGCAACGGCTATATGCCATGGAACGGATTTAATTAATGATTGGTGTTAATTGCAGATGATCACATTGCTTTTATACTATAAATCTTTCTTAAAGAGAGGTTTTTTCGACTACACAAACCATATAGTCTATTTTTATTATTATTAATCTCAATTATGCAAATCTATAAATACTTATATACTAATCTATTGACTGATTATTAGAAGCTTTGGTCGAAAATTGTTTAAACTTTGGTCGAGCTTTTCTTCTTTTTTTTTAACAGAAAAATTATCTTAGTCCGGTAATCAAAACTAATTAACTATGAAAAGAATAACTTTACTTTTAGTAGGTTTACTAAGCCTGCCATTTTTCTCTTATTCGGGTGGTATTGTTCACAATACTAACCAAAGTGCAGCATGGGTTCGAATGTTCGCTCGCGACGCTACAACCGATTTAGATGCTGTTTTTTATAATCCGGCCGGTCTTACTAAATTAGGCGATGGCTTTTATGTGTCTATAAACAACCAAACATTATTTCAGAACAGAACAATAACTTCAAGCTACTCGTATTTAAATAACTCTCCTGTTGATTACGAAGGTTCTGTAACTGTTCCTATACTTCCAAGCATATACGCATCATATAATACCGGTAAATTTGCTTTCTCTTTTGGTGTTAATGTAATTGGTGGTGGTGGTACTGCTGAATTTGGCAAAGGTTTACCTTCTTTTGAAATGGGGATTGCTGACTTAGTTCCAGCTTTTACCACACAAGGAGTTACAGGTTATAATATGAACGCATATTTAGAAGGCAGTTCTGTTTTCTGGGGATACCAGTTAGGTGTATCTTATGAAATTAATGATGTATTTTCTATGTATTTAGGTGGTCGATATGTTACAGCCAAAAATACTTATAATGGATATTTAAAAGACATTACCGTAAATATGGGTGGAACAATTGTACCCGGAAGCACATTTCTTGAAGGTGTAAGCGATGATCTTGAAGCGACATCAAATGATATTAGTGATTATATAACAGGTGGATTTTTAGGTGCTGATGATCCATTTACAGATCCAACTGGAATTGCAATACTTACCAGTCTCGGGTTATATCAATCAGGAATGACAAATAGTCAAGCATCTCAAGCTTTTGGTGCTGGTGCTGTTGGTATGGATTTAAAAGCTACAGTCCTTGAAGATCAAACAGCAGATATAGAACAAACGGGCTCAGGCATCACTCCTATTATTGGTGTAAATATTAGCCCTAACGATAAATTAAATATTGGTTTAAAGTATGAATTCCAAACCAAAATTGAACTGGAAAATAATGTTGAAGAAGGAAAAGGGTTTCTTTATGGCTATGACGGTTTAACACCTTTATATAAATACCCTGACGGTGAAATTAAAAGAAATGATATGCCAGCTTTATTAACCGTTGGTGCAGATTATAAAATCACTGACAAATTCTTATTATCAACCGGAATGCACTATTATTTTGATAAATCTGCAGACTATGGCCATAAAGATGCTCTTGGTAACGCTATCAAAAATGAAGATATAATAGATAACAATTACTGGGAATGGGCATTAGGTCTTGAATACAATATTTCAGATAAAATACTTGTTAGTGGTGGTTATTTAAGGGCACAATCAGGTGTAAGTGAGGAATTCCAGACTGATATGGATTATAAGATTTCTTCAAATACATATGGTTTAGGTGGTGCTTATTCAATTACTCCAAAGATCGACTTAAATCTGGCTGTTGCTTATACAATGTATGTTGAAGATGATAAAAAATTCGATTATAATATTGCAGGAAGCCCAACTAATATAGAAACTGTTACAGAAACTTACAACAGAGACAATTTATTTATTGCTATTGGCTTTGATTTTAAATTCGGTAAAAAGTCTGAATAATTAAAAATAATTTGATATTTACATGCCCTTCGAGTATATTGAAGGGCATTTTTAATTAAACCCCGCCAGAGTTTAATAAATATTAAGATTACAAAAAATTCAATTATATATTTGTAGAATACTATCACAGCTACGCTGCTTTAAAAAAATATTTACAATAATTTTCTACCATAATATCATTGCTACGCAATTATTATAAAACAATTATTCATGTTTTGTCCTATAGAAATCACAGTATATTAATATAACAATATGCACAAACAATAGACTTGTCCTGTAAGGACAGCAGTATGGTAGTATAATAGTAATTAACAAAAGTAAGTCCTGGAAGGACGATAGTATGGTAGTAAATTAGAAATATTATAAAATGAATAATTATATTTGTTTTTTAGTATTTTCATTAATTAATGTGATTTGTTCCTGTAAGGACAACAATAGTATCGTAGCAATCAACAAAAGTAAGTCCTATAAGGACAATAGAAACCATTATATGGCAAATACCTATACACAAATTAACATTCATGCAGTTTTTGCAATTCAAGGCAAGGAAAATATTTTGAAAAAGGAAATCCGTAACCGTATTTTTGAATACATTAGCGGAATTATAAAAGGTATGGGATTATTTCCGTTGGCGGTAAATGGTTTTACAGATCATGTTCACGTATTTTTCGAATTAAACCCAAATATTTCAATATCAAAAGTTTTACACGTTATTAAATCCAATTCTTCTAAATGGATAAATGAAAATCATCTTGTTCCGGAACGATTTGAATGGCAAAGGGGATACGGAGCATTTTCATATTCCCGATCGCAAAGAGATACAGTAATTAAATATATAATAGAACAGGAAAATCATCATAAAAAAAGATCGTTTAGAGATGAATATTTACATTTGCTTAAGAAGAATAAAATAGAATTTAGTGAACAATATTTATTTCAGTTTTATGAATAATACAAATAACCTATCGCTGCTACGCAGCTCTAAAAATTAATTGTACTAATTTTCTACCATAGTATCATTGCTACGCAATTATTCCAAGTAAAAACACATTATAATTTTAATACCTTTACCCTGCTAGATTATTATAAAAAATTAAATATAATGAAAAAACAAATTTTAGCTATAGCCTTTCTTTTCTGCCTGCCATTTTTAGCTAAAGCCCAGGTATATGAAAATCCTATTGCCGGTAAGCAAAGTCATCCGGAGCTTGAAATAACTAAAATTGAGATTACCGATAGTGAAACAATAATATCACTAAAAGTAACAAACAAACGTAGCCAGGGAGGCTGGTTTTGTGCCGATGAAAATATTTATATCAAAAATTCCATAGGAATCGAAGTATATCAATTAATAAAATCAGAAAATATTCCCGCTTGCCCAGATCAACATAAATTTGCATATATCGGCGAAGTACTTGAATTTAAACTCTATTTCGAAAAAATATCTGATAATATTAAATTTATTGACCTGATTGAAAACTGTAATAATGCTTGCTTTTCATTCTTTAACATCATTTTAGACAATGAACATAATGAAAAAATAAGAGCATTTGAAAAGGGTTTTGATTTATACCAGAACAATAAATTAAATAAATCAATTCCTTATTTTGAAAAGGTATTAGAAGGAAATATAAATATTCAATCTCAGATTCATGGTTTGTCGTATTATTACATAATTCTGATTTATAAGAATATGGACAATATGGAAATGGTTAATCACTGGTATAATAAACTAATAAATTCTGATATTCAAGATAAAGAAACTTTTATTAAAGAGTTAAAAAACAAGATTGGTATTCAATAAAAAACCGCCCCAAGAGGCGGTTTCACTACATACAAAACTTAGTTTAAGTAAAAATAACCTGAGACCCTTCGCCACCAGCCATTGCATAAAAATCGCCAATAGTAATAATATCAATTACATGATCGCTTAAGTCTTCTTTCTTTAATTTAAACATATCAACAGCAAGTTTACATGCATAAATTTCTCCGCCTCCTGCAGTAATCATATCTAAAAATTCATCTACCGGAGGAATATCCAGTTTTTCCATCTGGCCTCGCATCATAGCAGAAACTCCTGCTTCAACTCCGGGTATCGCCCCTAGTAAAGTTGGGAAAGTCAAACCTCCAGGCATACGCATAGCTGGATTTCCAACTGTCGCTGTATGAAGTTTATTCATGTATTTTTTTGTAATAGCATCAAGACCAAAGAAAGTAAAGAAAACCTTTGCTTCCATACCTTCCATAACAGCGCCGTTTGCCATTACCAACGTAGCATATACATCTTCAATTGTACCTTTGGCACAAATCATAGCCACTTTTTTTACTTGTGTATCTTTTTTTTCAGCCATAATATTATATTTTTAAATTAAACACAACTCGATGGTTTCTGAATTCCGGCAATTTTAGTCGACATTTTTAATGGCCCACCGGGAAATAAATCATAAAATCCTTTAATATCAACTACTCCCGATTTTCCTACTTTACGAATTGTTAAGCCGGAATCAGCATTTTCGCGAATAAACTTGATAACTTCGAAATGTTTATCATTAAGTTCAATGTTTTCTTCTTTTGCAATCTCCTTTGCAATCTTTTCAGTCCACTGAGATGAGTCTACCAGGTATCCATCGTCAGTTACTTCAAGGTTTACACCTGCTACTGTTTTTTGTGTCATAATATTAATTTTTAATAGATTAATTATTTATTAGTTATCGATTCTTTTGAAATATTCTTTAAGAATGTAATCATAAATCCTAAAGTTCTTTTAATCTCCGGGCTATTCATTTCGCGAATAATTTTCCATATTGAGTATTTCTTGTCCTGATCAAAATCTGTTTTCTGATAAGCAACAACGGCATTATCAAAAAGATCAGCCATTTGTTTAAAAAACTCGAAATAACCTTTTTGTTCAAACTCATGCAGTTTATATGTAAAATCTATACCTGCTTCATTAATTATCGGACCTACATCTTTTAATAAATCAGTAATACTTTCAAACATATCCATTGCCTGAGAGAAATTATTTACATTTCTAATCAGTTTGAAAACAAGTAGTTTAATATCATCTACATTGAGTTCTATACCATGCGTATCAAGTTCTTCAACAGCACTTGTAAATGCGTCTTTACTTATAATTGAAACATCAGAGACCAAGTCTTCAATCATTTCGCTTTTTAATCTTTGTTCGTTTACATAATGTAAAACAAGATCAAGCTTTTGATTGATTTGATTTATCTGCTCCTGAACATTTTCTGTTTTAACTTCCATTTTTTCAGTTTTTAGGTTTTACCTTTTCTTACCAGCCATTGTCATTTCATTCTCAATAGGAAGCTCTTTTCCTTTCAATAATATATGCCAGTATATCCACCGAAAAATTACCTTACCATAATGGTTCATTTTTGTATTTTGTAATAAACCAAATGGCCCAATACCCGGCAGTGGATAGGTTCCTGGCAAAGGTTCAGTTTCATAATTAAAATCAATTAATGAGCCTTTCCCAAAACCTGTCTCAATATAGCAATTTGCATGTCCATCAAATTTTGCTCTTAATTCGCGCCCCTTAATTGCACACTGAATATTGTCAAAAAGCACATCTGCAGCAAAATGAACAACAGATCCGGCTTTCGAAGTAGGAATATTTGAAGCATCGCCTAAAACAAAAATGTTTTCATACTTTTCCGATCTTAAGGTATGCTTATCGGTTGGTATAAAGTTCAAGTCATCGCCCATACCACTACGCTCAATCATATCATCACCTTTATTAACAGGAACAATAGCTAAAACATCAAACGGGACTTCCTGACCATCATAAGATTTAATTTTCTTTTCTTTATTATCAACCCTTTCTAAATAAAAATCGGGAATTACCGTAATATTCTTTTCATTAAGCAACTCACCTAACATCTTAGTTGACTTTGGTTTAGTAAATGCCCCGGGTAATGGAGTTACATAAGTAATATCTACTTTATCACGAATCCCTGCTTTAGTAAAATATTCATCAGCCAGGAATACAAACTCTAACGGAGCTACCGGGCACTTAAATGGTAATTCGGCAATATTCATTACTAAACGGCCGCCTTGCCATGTTTCGAAAAACTCTCTTAAAGCAACTGCGCCTTCAACAGTATAAAAATCGAATATTTCTTTTTGCCACAATTCATCTTTTAAACCCGGAGTTTCTGCTGGGTCGACCCTTGTGCCGGTTGCAACAATAAGAAAATCGTAATTTAAAGCCTTTCCTCCTTCCAATAAGACTTTATTATTATCAGGAACAATTTTATCTATATCACTATAAATGATGTTTACTCCTGCAGGTATAAAATCAGCCTTCGGTTTAATTACATCCTGTTTATTATAAATGCCAAACGGAATAAATAAAAATCCGGGCTGGTAATAATGGGTTTTGTGCTTATCGACAATAGTAATATCCCACTCTTCTCGATCAAGTGCTTTTCTTAATTTATTAGCCATTATTGTTCCGCCTGTACCGGCGCCCAAAATCAGAATCTTTTTCATTTTAGATAATTTTTATGTTATTTTTATATTTTAATTGATTTTACTGTTACAAAATTAACAGATATAAATATATTTATATCTTTATATATTATGATATATATCATTAATGATATATATCATCATTCAAACTAAGGTTAAAAAAATGGAATTATCGCGCAAAGTCAGTAATTGTAAGAGTTGTATTTATAGGTCATGGGCTTTTAAAAACTTATCTGCAGAAGAATTAAAGATCATTAATGCTAAAAAAGTAGAAAAATTTTATAGAAAAGGTGAGAATATTAGCACAGAAGGAGATGAGATTCTATCTTTTATGTACCTTCAAAATGGTCTTGTGAAATTATATAAAACAGAGATCAACACTAAAGAACATATTCTAAGTATTGCAAAACCACAGGATTTTATTGGTCTGTTGAGTATTTTTTCAAACACAAAACATATTTATTCTACCACAGCTATTGAAGATTCTATTGTTTGTTTTGTTGATTTAGAAATCATAAAAAAATTCATAAAAACAAACGGGACGTTTGCCATCGATTTTTTTGAAAAAATAAGTACTGTTTCCGATTCTGTAATTAAAACAAGAATTGATATTAATACCCGTCAGTTACGTGGGAGAATAGCTTATATATTACTTTTTTTCTCGAAACATATTTATAGTTCAATAAGATTTAATCTGCCAATTAGCCGAAAAGAAGTTGCCGAATTAATCGACATGAGTACTGAAAATGTAATCAGAGTATTATCAGAATTCAGAAAAGATAATTTGATTCAAATTGAAGGTAAAAACATTGTAATTTTAGATATTAAGCGACTTGAAAAAATATATGCATTAGGTTAATGCCTGTTTTTTAAATCTCTTATCTTCTGTGAAAGTTTAGATGCAAAAATAAATTTATTTAATTCTTCATTTTCTGAATCAAAAATATCATCTCGTGTTCCTTCCCACCATTTTGCACCATTATAAATAAATACAACTTTATCGCCAATTTCCATAACAGAATTCATGTCATGCGTATTAACAATTGTGGTCATATTATACTCTACTGTAATCTCTTTAATTAAATCATCAATTAATATTGCCGTTTGAGGATCTAATCCGGAATTAGGCTCATCGCAAAATAAATATCTTGGGTTTAAAGCAATAGCCCTTGCAATTGCCACTCTTTTTTTCATTCCACCACTAATTTCTGCAGGATATAATTGATTGGCATTTATAATATTAACTCTTTTAAGACACTCGTTCGCTCTATCTCTTTTTTCTGAAT
Organism: Bacteroidales bacterium; assembly: GCA_030643125.1. Taxonomy (GTDB): domain Bacteria; phylum Bacteroidota; class Bacteroidia; order Bacteroidales; family UBA12077; genus UBA12077. The sequence goes on along the minus strand of DAOWML010000001.1, from coordinate 1,727 downwards.
ATGTCAATTCTGTAAACATATTTAATGGATACATTACATTTTCTTCTACTGTAGCAGAATCAAACAAAGCTCCTCCCTGAAAAAGCATTCCTATTTGCTTTCTCATTTCTTTTTTATCTTTAAAGTTTAGTTCATTAAAAACTGTCCCGTCAAATATTACTTTCCCTTGTTCTATATCATGTAATCCAACAATAGACTTCAACAGAACGGTTTTCCCTGATCCACTTTGTCCAATAATCAGGTTTGTTTTACCTTTCTCAAATAAAACATCAATATTCTTTAAAACCGGAACTCCGTTAAAAGATTTTGCTATATTTTTAACTTCTATCATGAGAGCAGTAATTGTGTTAATATCACATTAAAAAGAAGAATAAAAATACTACTATGCACAACTGCTTTAGTGCTTGATTTACCAACTTCTAAAGAACCGCCAGAAGTATAATATCCATGGTATGCAGATATTGTAGTTATTAAAAATGCAAAAATGGCTATTTTAATTAGGGCATAAACTATATAGTATGGTATAAAAGCATATTGAATTCCATAGACATAATCCTGGGTTGTCATCACCCCTGTTGAGACTCCGGCAACCCATCCGCCAAAAATGCCAATAATCATACTCATCAAAGTCAGGAAAGGAGTAAATATCACAGAGGCTATTATTCTGGGTAATATTAAATAGCTAGCTGAGTTTACACCCATTATTTCCAGAGCATCAATTTGCTCAGTTATCCGCATCGTCCCGATCTCGGAAGCAATGTTCGAACCAATTTTACCTGCCAAAATAAGAGCAATAATTGTTGATGAAAATTCTAATAATAAAGTATCTCTTGCTGTTAATCCAATTAAATATTTCGGGTACATTGGATTATCAGTATTATACGCTGTTTGTATTGTAATAACAGCACCCATAAATACAGATATAACTGCAACTATCCATATCGAATTTAATCCAAGTTTATCTATTTCTTTGATGGTTTCTCTATAATAAATCTTAAACTTTTCGGGTTTTGCAAAAACCCTGAAAAGAAGTAAAAAATATTTACCTATATGATAAAAAAGTCCCATGAATTATCTAATTTGAGTGTACAAATATACTAAATAATAAAACTTTCTTTTAAACACATTTGTTTAATAAAGATTTTTTATTCTTTTTGCTTTTTGTAAATTAGTAGAATACAAATATTTCTCAAAACAAAATTAAAATGGAAAATAATTACTGTGTTATAATGGCTGGAGGTGTTGGAAGCAGATTTTGGCCCTTAAGCAGAATGAATAAACCAAAGCAGTTTTTAGATATATTGGGAACAGGCAGAACTTTACTTCAAATGACTTTCGACAGATTTCAATCCATCTGTCCGGTTGAGAATATCTATATTGTTACAAGTATAATTTATAAAGAAATAATTCTTGAACAATTACCTGAGTTAACAAAAGAGCAGATACTTCTTGAACCTGCACGTAGAAATACAGCTCCTTGTATTGCTTATGCTAATTATAAGATTTTTAAGAAAAATCCGAATGCGAATATCGTAACCGCTCCTTCTGATCATTTAATTCTAAAAGAAAATGTATTTAAAAAGGTGATAAAGGAAGGGCTTGAATTCACTTCAAAAAAAGATGCATTACTAACCTTAGGTATAAAGCCCAGCAGACCAGAAACCGGCTATGGTTACATTCAGGTTAATGGAAATAAAAACATTACGGAAAATAAAAATATTTATAAA